>CAMWJM010000055.1 GCA_947174575.1 uncultured Alistipes sp.
CGCTGTAGCCCACGCAGATCGCCCCGTGGACGAAGCACTCGACCTCGGCGTCGGTCGCCGCGCAAACGGCGCGGATTTCGTCGAGCGACAGCGCCCGTTCGAGAATCACCCGCGCGAAGCCCGCCTCGCCCAGAAAACGGGCCTGCTCGGGCGTACGCACCGACACCTGCGTGGAGGCATGCAGCTCCACGGGCAAATCCATGCGCCGCAGGGCCATGTCCTGCACGATCAGGGCGTCGACCCCGGCGGCGATCAACTCGCGCGCCTGCCGCTCGGCATCGGCCAGCTCGCTGTCCCACAGCAGGGTGTTGAGCGTGGCATGCACCCGCACGCCGTAGCGGTGGGCATATTCGGCGACCCGGGCGATCTCTTCGGTGCTGTTGCCCGCCGCCTGCCGTGCTCCGAAGCGCGCACCCCCGATGTAGACGGCATCGGCGCCGCTGTCGACGGCTGCGACGGCGGAAGCGTAATCTTTGGCGGGAGCCAGTAACTCGACGGCTTTCACGGGAAGAGGTAATTTTCTACAAAATTAAGATAATTTTATGAATTGTTTTGTAATTTTGTCGTCCGTAACAACAATCAATCGATACCATGCTGACGATAAAGCAAATCCGCGACGACCGAGCGGCCGCCGTGCGCAAACTGGCCAAAAAAGGGGTCGATGCCGCGCCCGTCGTCGACCGGATTCTGGAGTTGGACGACCGCCGCAAGGCGCTTCAGGCCGAGCTGGACGAGACGCTCGCCTCGCAGAACAAGGCCGCCAAGGAGATCGGCGCCCTGATGGGTCAGGGCCGCCGCGACGAGGCCGACGAACGCAAGCGCTTCGTGGCCGACCTCAAAGAGAAATCGGCACGGCTGCAGGACGAATCGAAGACCGTGCAGGAAGAGCTGCAGGCCGCCTTGGTGACGCTGCCCAACTTCCCGGCCGAGATCGTGCCCGAAGGCAAAACGGCCGAAGACAACCTGGTGGTGAAACTCGTGGAGAACTATACGCAGTTGCCCGAAAATCCGCTGCCCCACTGGGAGCTGGCCCGCAAATACGACATCATCGATTTCGACCTGGGCGTGAAGCTCACGGGCGCGGGCTTCCCCGTCTATAAGGGCAAGGGCGCTCGACTGCAGCGCGCGCTGATCAACTACTTCCTCGACTGCAACACCCGCGCGGGCTACCAGGAGGTGGAGCCTCCGGTGATGGTCAACGAAGCGTCGGGCTTCGGCACGGGGCAGCTGCCCGACAAGGAGGGCCAGATGTACCACGCCACGGTCGACAATTTCTACTTGGTGCCCACGGCCGAAGTGCCCGTGACGAACATTTTCCGCGACGTGATCCTCGACAAGAGCGACTTCCCCGTGAAGATGACGGCCTACACCCCCTGCTTCCGCCGCGAAGCCGGCTCGTACGGCAAGGACGTGCGCGGTCTGAACCGCCTGCACCAGTTCGACAAGGTGGAGATCGTGCAGCTGTCGCTGCCCGAGACCTCGTACGAGGCGCTCGACGGCATGGTGGCCCATGTGGAGGGCATCGTGCAGTCGCTGGGGCTGCCCTACCGCATCCTGCGGCTCTGCGGCGGCGACATGTCGTTCACCTCGGCGCTGACCTACGACTTCGAGGTCTATTCCGAAGCGCAGAAGCGCTGGTTGGAGGTGTCGTCGGTGTCGAACTTCGAGTCGTTCCAGGCCAACCGTCTGAAGCTCCGCTACCGCGACGACGACAAGAAGACCCAGCTGGCCCACACGCTCAACGGCTCGTCGCTGGCCCTGCCCCGCATCGTGGCGGCGCTGCTGGAGAACAACCAGACCCCCGAGGGCATCCGCATCCCCGAAGTGCTGGTTCCCTACACGGGATTCGAAATGATCGATTAGCAACGCCACCGCCGATCCGCCCGGCATGCCACGGGAACGCCGCCGCATGCGGGACGTTTGCGGACGGGCGATAAAAAATCGACGGCGGAATGCCGATTATTCGCCATAATTTTCTATATTTGCAAAACACAACAATTAACTACAAACAATTTCTATCATGGCTTACAAAATCACCGACTCCTGCGTCGCATGCGGCACCTGCATCGGCGAATGCCCCGTCGAGGCGATCTCGGCCGGCGATATCTATGTGATCGACGCCGACAAGTGCATCGATTGCGGCACCTGCGCCGGCGTTTGCCCGAGCGAGGCGATCGTTTCGGAATAATTCGTCCGCAACGAACGACGAACGCCCCTCCCATGCGGAGGGGCGTTTTTGTTATCCTGCCGTTCCGGTACGGGTTTTGCACCGCTCCCGGCTAAAAAGAGTATGGAAAAACACTTTTTCGATAAGCCGAGCACAAAGCCGTCCGAATTTTGCCGCGACGAGAAAAACGGAGAGACACAGCACCTGAAAAACGAAATGACGCCGGCCGACACCCGCCCGGGCAAGGCCATGCGCATACCGGTCATCACGCAGAACATGCCCGAAAACAGCGCACGCATCGCCCCTGCCGCCGCAGGCGAAGCCCCCACGCAGCAACAGATCGAACAGGCCGTGACCGCCACAAACCCCTCGGTCGAAAGCATGGAGAGCAGAGGATAAAAACGATGCCCGGCTATTTTCGGATGTTCCGTTTGAGCCGCTCCAGCCCGCTGCGCGTGAGGGGCGTTTCACCGAAGCGGGCCGTGAACTCCGCGTCGTCCAATGCGGCCCACTCTTCGGGCGTCATGGCCACGGGATCGAACAGCGGGTCGAACGCCGGATTGCCGTGCAAGGGGGCGTTCCGGTTGTAGGGACAGCAGCTTTGGCAGCGGTCGCAGCCGAAGATCCAGCCGTCGAGGTCGACCTCCCCGGAGGGCTGCCGTTCGACGGTGTGGCACGAGATGCAACGCCCGGTGTCGATCGTGCGCGGGGCGACGATGGCGCCCGTCGGGCAGGAGTCGATGCAGTTGCCGCACCGGCCGCAGCGCGTCCCCTCGAACGGAATGTCGTAGGCCTCCGCCTGGTCGCACAGCAGCAATTCGCCCAATAATACATAGGTGCCGAACTGCGGCGTGACCAGCAGCGACTGCCGCCCGATCCACCCCAACCCGGCCTCTACGGCCAGCTGTTTTTCGGCCAGCGGCGCCGTATCGACGAACGCGCGGCCCTGCAACCCGGGATGCACGGCTTTCAACGCATCGAAAAGCCGGCCCAGCATGGTCTTGATCGTGGCGTGATAGTCGCGCGCGCAGGCATACGACGCCACCTTGGCCCGATGTCCGGCGGGATAGCCCTCGCCCGTGCGGTTCTTGTAGCTCACGGCACAGACCACCGCCGTCCGTGCCCCCTCGACCAGTAGCCGGGGATCGAAGCGCTTCTCGGCGTTGCGTTCCAGGTACTCCAGCGACGACTGGTAGCCCTCCGAGAGCCATCGGCGAAACCAGCTCTCGTTCTGCTCCAGACGGCGGCACGGGGCCACTCCGCACAGATCGAAGCCGACATCGGCGGCGAGCGTTTTGATCTTCTTCGGGTCGAGCATGATGATATTTTGTGCCAAAAGTAGTGATTTTCGAGCGGAAATTCGTAATTTTGCAACGAACATCCGCATGTTCCAACGCTCAAAAAGAGACCGCCCATGACTTTCGATACACTCTACGACCTGGTTCGCTACAGCGTGGAAAAGTTCGCGTCGCGCATCGCATTCTCGATGTTCGAAGGCGACGACGTGACCTACGCCGAAGCGGGCGAGCGGATCGAGAAAGTGCAACGCATCCTCACCGAAGCGGGCCTGCAAGCCGGCGACAAGGTGGCGCTGCTCAGCAGCAGCATGCCCAACTGGGGCATCTGTTACTTCGCCGTGACCTCGGCCGGCATGGTGGCGGTGCCGATCCTGCCCGACTTCTCGGGCGAAGAACTCGACATGATCATCGAGCACTCCGAAGCCAAAGCCTTGCTGGTGTCGGACAAGCTCTACACCAAGTTGTCGAAACCGACGCTCGAACGGCTCAATGTCGTAGTGCGCACCAAGAATCTGGCCGTCATCGCCCAGCATGTCCGCGGCGAAGGTTCGACGGCGATTCCCAGGCCCGACGACCTGGCGGCGATCATCTACACCTCGGGCACGACCTCGAAACCCAAGGGCGTGATGCTCACCCATGCGGCACTGTGCGCGCAAGTGACGCTCTCGTCGTCGATCTTCCCGGTCGAAGCCGACGACGTGTTCCTCTCGGTGCTGCCCCTGTCGCACACCTACGAATGCTCGATCGGCTTGATCTACCCCTTCTCGATGGGCGCCCGGGTGGTCTATATGGATCGTCCGCCCACGGCCACGGCCTTGATGCCCGCGCTGCGCGCCGTGCGTCCCACCGTGATGCTCATCGTGCCGCTCATCATCGAGAAGATCTACCGCCACCAGGTACTGGCCAAATTCAACTCCACGCGCATGTGGCGGACGCTCTACCGCATCGGCTTCATGCGCCGCTATCTGCATCGCGTGGCGGGCAAGAAGTTGATGAAACTCTTCGGCCGCCGACTGCGCTTCCTGGGCATCGGCGGCTCGAAACTCGACGGCGGAGCCGAAAAATTCCTGCTCGAATCGGGCGTGCCCTATGCCATCGGCTACGGACTCACGGAAACAGCGCCCCTGCTGGCGGGCGCGGCACCCTCGCAGGTACGTCTGGGATCGACGGGGCCGCAAGCGCCGGGCGTAACGCTGCGACTGGAGAACGTCAACCCCGACACGCGTCAGGGCGAGATCGTGGCCCGCACGCCGAGCATCATGCTCGGATATTTCAAGAATCCCGAAGCCACGGCCGAGGTCTTCACCCCCGACGGCTGGTTCCGCACGGGCGACCTGGGCGAATTCGACCGCGACGGCTGGCTCTACATCAAAGGCCGCCTCAAAAACATGATCGTAGGCCCGGGCGGCGAGAACATCTACCCCGAGGACATCGAGAGCGTGTTGAACTCCCACGTCTGCATCGCCGACTCGATCGTCACCGAGCAGGAAGGGCGTCTGGTGGCGCTGGTACACTTCAACCGCGACGAGATCGAAGCCATGATCGACGACTGGCGCGAAGAGTGGAACACCTACAAGGAGGCGTGGGAAGCCAAGACCGAGCAGCTGAAGAAAGAGATCATGGATTTCGTCAACGCCAAAGTGGCGCGCTTCTCCCGCATCTCGGAAGTCGTGGAGGAGAAAGAGGAGTTCGTGAAGACCCCGACGCAGAAAATCCGCCGCTTCCTCTACAACCGCAAGAAGAGCGGCAAACAGCCGAACGCTTCGAAAAACACGAACGAATAGATACGATACGCCCCCCGGGATCGCACGGCGAGAACCGAAGAGGCCATTGTTCGACACAGCAGCCCGGACCCTGAAGTCCGGGCTGCTGTGTTGCTTGTCGGGACGGAATTTTAAAACGTATAATAGAACCCGAACTTCAGATCGGCCGACGAAAACCGCAGCCCGAAACCGTCCCCGTCTCCGCCGCTATAAAACTCGCTGCAATAGCCTAAAAATCCGATGCGGGTCAAAAAATGGAACCGATCGGCGATCCGAAGTTTCAATCCCGGCTGCAATCCGACTCGAAAGCCGGTCATATCGCCGCATGCGACGGCCGCGCTCCCGTCCAGAAAAAGCGTCAAACGCCCTTTGTTGTAGAATTTCCACCGGGCGTAAGGGGCAATACCGCATACGACGAAATCCTCGGAGGCAACCACCCCGACCGATCCTCCGACAGACCACCGCCTGTTGAAATCATAGCCGAATTCGGGTTCCAACGCGAAGGTGTTCATCCCATCTTCGTGCCAATAACCTATCTCTCCGCCGATCCACCACCCTTTGTCCTCGGGAGCGACGGCCTTTTTCTGCTCTTGGGCGACAACTCCGCTTGCGGCCAATAACAGCGCTGCCGCAAGCACTGAAAACAGAGATTTCTTCATAACCGATAATATTTCTTATTCGTATTTTCCTTTCCACAGCTGGGCGATGCGCTCGGCGATCTTGGCTTCGGCGGCGTTCTGCGTGTCGGGATCGTAGAACTTCGTGCCGCAAAGGCCCTCGGGCAGGAACTCCAGATCGGCGAAATGACCCTCGTAGTCGTGGGCATATTTGTAGCCCTTGCCATAACCCGCACTGCTCATCAACTTGGTCGGAGCGTTGCGCAGATGCAACGGCACCGGACGGTTGGTCGTGTCGTGCTCGACCTGTGCCAGCGCCTTGTTGATCGCCATGTAAGCCGAATTGCTCTTGGGCGAGGTCGCCAGATAAATCGTCGCCTCGGCCAGCGTGATCCGCGCTTCGGGCATGCCGATCTTATGCACCGTATCGAAGCACGCATTGGCCAGCAGCAGCGCATTGGGATTGGCCAGACCTATATCCTCCGATGCCAGAATCACCAACCGCCGGGCGATGAAACGCGGCTCCTCGCCCCCGGCCAGCATGCGGGCCAGATAGTAGATCGCCGCATTGGGGTCGCTGCCCCGCACCGACTTGATGAACGCCGAAATGACGTCGTAGTGCTGCTCGCCGTTCTTGTCATAGAGAGCGATATTCTCCTGCAGGCACTCCTGCACGTAGCTGTCGGTCAGCACGACCTTGCCCTCGGTGGCGCCGACCACGATGTCGAGCACGTTGAGCAGCTTGCGCGCATCGCCGCCCGAGAAGCGGAACAAAGCCCCCGTCTCCTCGACCTCGATCTCGCGCTCCTTCAGCTCGACGTCGGTCTTCAGCGCCCGGTCGAGCAGCGCTTGCAAGTCACTATCCTCCAGCGACTTGAGGATGTAGACTTGACACCGACTCAACAACGGCGAGATCACCTCGAACGAGGGATTCTCGGTCGTGGCGCCGATGAGCGTCACCACACCCTGCTCCACGGCCCCCAGCAGCGAATCCTGCTGCGACTTGTTGAACCGGTGGATTTCGTCGATGAACAGAAACGGCGGCTTGCGGTCGAAAAACTGCTGCTTGCGGGCCGACTCGATCACCTCGCGCACCTCCTTGACGCCCGACGTCACGGCCGAGAGGGTGAAGAACGGCCGCTCCAGCTGCGTGGCGACGATCCGCGCGAGCGTGGTCTTGCCCACGCCGGGAGGCCCCCAGAGGATGAACGACGGGACGTTGCCCGTCTCGAAGAACTTGCGGAACACCCCGTTCGTGCCGACGAGATGTTCCTGCCCGATGTACTCGTCTATCGTGCGGGGGCGCAGACGTTCGGCCAAAGGTGCAGACATAACGGTAGGAAATTGAACGTTTTCGATAAGCCGAGAGCAAAGCCGAATTTATTCGAGCTTTGCCGAGGCGAGAAAACCTGCAAAATATTGAACGTTTTCGATAAGCCGAGAGCAAAGCCGAATTTATTCGAGCTTTGCCGA
>CAMWJM010000056.1 GCA_947174575.1 uncultured Alistipes sp.
GGTAGGTCGCGACATGTACGCGGCGGATGTGCGACAGCCGCTCGATGGCTTGCAGCGCCACGACCATCTGGATCGTGGTGCAGTTAGGGTTGGCGATGATGCGGCGCGGCGCATGCTTCGCATCCTCGGGGTTGACCTCGGGCACGACCAGCGGCACGTCGGCATCCATGCGGAAAGCGCTCGAATTGTCGATCATCAACGTGCCGTGGCGGGTGATCGTGGCGGCGAATTCGCGCGAGGTGCCCGCTCCGGCCGACACCAGTGCGAAGTCGATGCCCCGGAAGTCGTCGTTGTGCTGCAAGAGCTTGACCGTCAGGTCGCGGCCGCGGAACTTGTAGGTGCGTCCGGCGCTGCGCTCCGAGCCGAACAGCACCAACTCGTCGATCGGCAGCGGCCGCTCTTCGAGAATCTTCAGAAACTCTTGGCCAACGGCACCGCTGGCTCCTACGATAGCGATTTTCATACAGCGAAAAATCTAATTATGTATTCTCTGTGTCAGTCGAAAAACCGTTCGTCTTCTTCCGGTGCTTCGGGATCGAACTGATCTTCGTCGTCCTTGACCCAGCTGCAGTCGTAGTGCGGCATCTGGGCCGGACGGGTGAAGGTGTCGAGAGGCGTGATGCCCGACGCAGGGTCGTTGTAGACCTGCCGCAGGAATTCGCCCACGATCGGCAGAGCCACCACGCTGCCCTCGCCGCGCGCCAGCAGGTGCACCTGCTGATCCTCGCCGCCGACCCAGGCTCCGGCCACGATCTGCGGCGCCACGCCCACGAACCAGGCGTCGCGGTTCTTGTTCGAGGTGCCGGTCTTGCCGCCGATCTCGATGTCCTTGAATCCGTATTCCCATTTGAGCCGCACGGCCGTGCCGCCCAGCACCACGCCGCGCAGCATCGAGAGCATCGTGTAGGCGGTGCGCTCGCTGATGGCGTCCTGCGACTGGGGAATGAACGAGGCGATGAGGTTGCCCTGCCGATCCTCGATGCGGGTGACGAAGATCGGGTCGTTGTGTACGCCCTGGTTGGCGAAGGTCGAGAAGGCGCTCACCAACTCGAAGACGTTGGACTCCGACGTACCCAGACACAACGCCGGCACGGGGTCGATGAAGCTGCGGATGCCCATGTTGTGGATGAAGTCGGCTACGGCCGCCGGCTCCTTGGCCTGCTTCATGATCCAGGCCGAGTAGTTGTTGCGGCTGCGGGCCAGACCCCACGAGAGCGGGTGCAGCTCGCCGATCTGTTCCACCTTGCCCGCCTCCTTGGGCGACCAGGCCGTGCCGCCCGCCGTTTCGATGGTCACGGGCAGGTTGGGCACCGGGGTGCAGGGCGAGAGTCCCAGGTGGTCGATGGCGAACGTGTAGACGAACGGCTTGATCGTCGAGCCGATCTGACGCTTGCCCTGCTTGGCCATGTCGTATTTGAAGTAGCGGAAATTCGGCCCGCCGACATAGGCCTTGACGAAGCCGGTGCGAGGATCGAGCGCCACGAATGCGGCGCGCATGATGCGCTTGTGGTGGAGGATCGAGTCGCGCGGGGTCATGAGCGTATCGCGCTCGCCTCTGAACGTGAAGACCTTCATCGAGCAGGGACGGTCGAATGCCGCCTCGATTTCGCGCTGACTGGCTCCGGCGTTGGTCATTTCGCGATAGCGATCCGAATAGCGTACGGCGTGGCGCATGATGCGCTCGCGCTCCTCGCGCGTAGCGTCGACGAAGAGCGTGCGCGTGCGTTTGTACTGCGCGTCCATCTGGGGCTGGATCACGGTTTCGAGCTGCTTCTGAACGGCTTGCTCGGCGTAGCGCTGCATGGTGGAGTTGACGGTGGTGTAGATCTTCAACCCGTCGCGATAGATGTTGTAGGGCGTGCCGTCGGCCTTGCGGTTTTTGCGGCACCAGCCGTAGATCGGATTTTCGTCGTACTCCTTCACGGCCTGTTCGTAGTCCCACTCGGTGTAGAACTGGCTGCGGCGCGGCCGCGGGGCGTTCATCACCAGGCGCAGCATCTCGCGGAAGTAGGTCGCCGTGCCGTCGTTATGCGACACGGGTTTGTAGTTGAGCACGATGGGCAGCGCCGCGATCGAGTCGTACTGCCTGCGGCTCAAGGCGCCCGAGGCTTTCATGCGCGAAAGCACCAGATTGCGGCGCGCCAAGGCTCGCTCGGGGTTGCGCACGGGCGAATAGAACGTCGGCGCATTGACCACGCCTACGAGCATGGCCGCCTCCTGCACGTTCAGCTCGTTGGGTTCCTTGTTGAAAAAGGTGTGAGCCGCCGATTTGATGCCGAACGCGTTGGAGCCGTACTCCACGGTGTTGAGATACATGGCGGCGATCTCGTCCTTGGTGTAGTTGTATTCGAGTTTGAGCGCGGTGATCCACTCCTTGAACTTCGACGTCACGAGCTTCGCCGTGCGGGCCACGCGGCTGCGGTTGTGGGCCGTGTCGCGCGGAAAGAGGTTCTTGGCCAGCTGCTGGGTGATGGTCGAGCCGCCGCCCTGCGAGAGGTTCTGCATCGCCACGGTCTTCACCGCCACGCGGGCCAGCGAGGGGATGTCGATGCCCGAGTGGCTGCGGAAGCGGATGTCCTCGGTCGAGATGAGCGCCGCGACCAAAGGCGGCACCGTACGGTCGCCCAGCACGATATGCTGCGACCGGTCGGTCGGGAAGAGGTCGGCATACTGCACGTAGGAGCGGTTCTGCACGAAGAACGACCCGATGATCTTGCCGTCCTCCGAGTAGACCTCCGTGGCGAGGTTGCTGCGCGGGTTCTCCAGCTCCTCGAACGAGGGCATGCGTCCGAAGATGCCCAGCGCCGTGAGGATCAGCAGCACGAAGACCAGGGCGAACGGCGCGAAAGCCGCTATCCAGATCCAGCGTATGGTGCGGGAGTCGATCTCCTTTTTCTTCTTCTTTGCCATAAAAAGCCTAATTTGTTGCGAAGATAATCAACAATTCAGAATTCATAATTCTCAATGCCCAATTTTTCGACTCATATCGCGCGCTTTCTATATAGACAAACGTAATTGTGAATTATGAATTGTGCATTGTGAATTAAAACGGCAGCCCCACCGCTGCGGTGAACCACATGCCTCCGTTGGAGGGGCGGTAGAACGAGAGTTTCACGCTCGATGTGGCCGAGGCGGGCTGGCGGAAGAGGTTGACGTCGAACACCAGGTCGCCGCCGACCGACCAGATCCGTCGCCGGAGCATGCGTCCGTCCGAAGCATGCTGCCCCGGCATGTAGTCGCGGAACTGGGCGAAGTCGCCGCCCACGTTGAGCCGGATGCGCTTGAAGTAGAGCACCGACCCGATACCCCCCTCGGGATACCACAGCGGCAGCTGGTAGTCGAATGATGCCGCCACATAATTATTCAAAAGGAGGTCTTGCGAAGAAAATCCGCGCGGGATAAGCCATGCCGAAGAAAAACTCAACGGTGCGTAACCCGACGGGAATTTGTAGCCGCCGACGGATGTTTGAAAATCGGCGACGATTTTTATCGAATGATGCGGCGCGACTCCCGGCAAATAAAATTGAGCATAGGTCGAAAGCAGGTCGCTGAAATTGTTGTCAGACGGGTTTATGGCATAGCCCGCTCTCAAAAAATACATCCACCGAGGCACGAAATCGCGATGGGCAAGCTGTACCTGATCCAAAAAACTGACTCTGAAAGAGAGCGTATGAAGCCCTTCGTAAAATCCGATATACTCTAAATTGGTAATATTGTGGTCTTTCCATTGGATATGCCCCAGTTTGGCGACCATGCCGTTGGAGTAGTTCCAGCCGGCGGCGAGCGAAAGTTGCCGCGTGTGGTAGCCGCATTGGAAATAGAGCGGCAGCGTGGCCGACAGCCCTACCGAATAGTATTTGTCGAGAGAAAGGCGTTTCGGAACCATGAAAAAACCGGTTTCTTCATCTCTTATCAAATTCTGTTTCCCGGTTGTCTTGAAAGGGGAATAGACTCTTTGGTTGCCTCCGTAGGCCGCGTCGAGGTCGAAGTGTACGCCTAATCCGAAGTAGCGTGCGCCGAGCCGGAAGACCGAGCCTTCGCGGCGGTTCCAGCCATAGGAGGCGAACGCTTCGGTGTTCGAGAGGAGGTTTTGCGAGAGCAGCGTCACGCCGAGGTTCACGTCGATGACATGCTCGTCGACCGCCGCGAAGGGGTCGAACGCCAGGGGCATCCAGCTGTGGATGTCGACCAGGTTGGGCACCTTGCGGTAGGGTTTCTTGCGGAATTTTTCGTCCTGCCGGAGCGAGTCGGCCTGCGTGAAACGCACGGTGTCGAGATTGACCACGGGCCAGCGTTTGCGCGGCGGGTTGACCCGGTCGAGCGGCAGGCGGGCCGGCGCTACGGGGATCAGCGCGCTGTCGGCGAGCGGTTGGGTCGCTACGGTGTAGCCCCGCCGGTCGTAGGTAGTGGCCAGAATGCCGCCGCGGGCCGGCGACGGGTCGAACGAGCCGTAGCGCGACTCGGTGATGCGGTATTCGCGCCGTGCCATGAGGTCGTAGCAATGGATTTCGTCCTTGCCCGAGGCGATCGAACCGTAGTAGAGCCGTCCGTCGCCGGCCCGCAGGTTCGAGAGGGTGATGTAGGCGCTTTCGGTGATCGGATGCAGCCCCTCGCTGTCGATGCGCGCGATCCGCATGCCGGCATCGTCGGTGACGAGGACATACCAAGCCACGGTCACGTCGTCCCACGCCAGACCGTGGATTTCCGTTCGGCCCGGTGCTACGAAACGCTGACGCGAGCCGTCGGCCCGGCGCACGATCACCGCATAGGAACCGCTGTAGTCGTACTCCACCCAGCCCAGGGCATCGTCCGAAGCGGTGGGGTAGAGCACGCGCCGCTCGCCCGATACGCTCCGGGGGCGTTCATCGGCCAAGTCCATGCTGCAGAGCTGCGAGTTGACGCGCTGCTCGAAGAGCTTCGAACGCCTGTACTCCGTCCACCACACCCGGCCGTCGGCGTCGAGCGCCGGGCGCGTGGAGACGTTGCCGACATAGGCCACCTGCCGTTCGTCGCCCGTGAGGGGGTCGATCTCGACGAAGCGATCGGGACGGTCGAGGTCTTTCTTCAGCGCCAGTATCCTGCCGTTGGGCAGCTCCTGCGGCCAGCGGTAGGTCGTGTAGTTGCCGTCGGGCAGCTCGCACAGCGGAGCGGCGCTGTCGGATGTCTGCGGCAGAGAAGCCCAATAAGCATGCAGGTCGTCGAACGTTTCGCGGAAAAGCTGCGAGACGCCCGTTTGGTAGAATTTTTTCAGCGCCACGTGGGTGGTGGCCAGCACATAGGGGTTGCGCGAGCCGTACCAGGCGACTTTGTCCCAGACGTTTTCGTCGTATTTGTCGTAGGCGTAGGAGCAGATCTGGTAGCCCAATTCGTAGTGGTCGGGGACATGCGAGAGGTAGGAGCCGCAGAACCACTTGTCGATGTTGCGGCGGTCGCGGCCGATGTTGCCCAGCGCGCGGTAGGCCAGCGTGAACGAGGGTTGCAGACCGCGTCCGTAGGAGGACATGGCCGTCTCGGTCATCACGGCGTCGCCCTCCATGGCCCAGATGGGCATGCACAGCAGCCCGATGGTCGACCCCTGCTGCCCGAGCAGGTAGCTCAAGGCGCGGATCACGCCCCGGTCGAGGTTGTTGTACTGCACGGCGTGGCGGTATTCGTGGGCCACTAACTGCTTGTACCACGGCATCGAGTAGCTCTCGATCGAGGGCGAGGTGAGGAACTCCACGCGCTTGGGCAGGTACATCACCAGACCGTTCGACCGGAAATTCTCGGGGTGCATGACGAAAGGGATGCGCATCGGCCCGTGGCGGAATCCGAACCCGATGTCGGGCTGTACGGTGCGGAGGAAGAAGAGCGTGCGCTGCGCGATGTCGGCGACCGTATCCGGGTAGATGATCCGCACGTCGGGCGTGCGTACGGTCGACCACCGCAGGTTGGCCGGGTCGGAACCCCACGTATAGTATTGCGCGACGGCCCGCTGCGTCCCCGTCAGGATGCAGAGCCAGCAGATGATGCGCAGCAGCCGGTTCACTTCAGCTGCCGGCTTTTTTGCAGCGGTAGCCGCTGCGGGTGAGTATCTCGACCACGCGGTCGCGGTGGTCGCCCTGGATGATGATTTCGCCCTCTTTGGCGCTGCCGCCCACGCCGCACCGGGTCTTCAGCATGCGGGCGAGTTCCTGCAGGTCGGCATCGCGCCCCACGAAACCCCGCACGAGCGTCGCGACCTTGCCGGCCCGCTGCTTGCGGTCGAGCCACACGCGCAGCTCCTGCTGCCCGGGCGCGAGGGTCTCCGGCTCTTCGTCCCGCGCCGTGGTATATGCGAAGTCGGGGTCGGTGGAGTAGACCATGCCGAGCCGCGATTTCCAGTCGTTGTCAGCCATCGATGTCGTTAAGGCGTCTTTTGTTTTGTGCAAAAGTACGAAAATATTTATCTTTACGAAAAGAATCCGTTCGGCGAATGCGGGCGTCCGGCCCGGCCGAACCTCATGAATCTCGGTAGCGATGAACAAACCGCACAAGAAATCGGCTGCAAGCCGCACGGTCGATCGGGCGACGTTGCCCGAACCGCTGCCGGCCGATCCGTCGCAGCGGCTGGTGCGGGTCTTCGTCGAGGGCTACGAGGATGTGGCTTTCTGGCGCGGGATTTTCGACCATTTCCGCAATCCCTATCTGCGTTTCGAGATTTCGGTGCCCAACCGCGACGATCTGCCCAAGGGCAAGAAGGTGCTGCTCGGCATGATCCCCGAGGCGGGCGACGACGTGCTGCTGTGCGTCGACTCGGATTTCGACTACCTCTTCGCCGACCGCACCGAGCAGTCGCGTACGGTACATGCGGCGCGCCGCATGTTCCACACCTATGCCTATGCTACCGAAAATTACCTCTGCTATGCGCCGTCGTTGCACAACGTGTGCGTCAAGGCCACGAAGAACGACACGCGCATCTTCGATTTCGTGGCGTTCCTGCGCGACTACTCGCTGACGATCTATCCTCTGTTCGTGTGGTATGCCTACTCGGCGCAGCAGGCCTCGGAGCATGTGTTTCCGCTCGCCGACTTCAAGTCGGCCGTGCGTCTGGGCTATCTGGAGATCGCCGACAACGGCGCCAAGACCCTCGAATGGCTGGCCCGCAACGTGGAGAAGCGTCTGCGCCTGCTGCGCGAGCGCAATCCGCAGATGATCGGGTCGCTGCGGGAGTTCGAGGAGCAGCTCCGCGCCCGCGGCCTGACGCCCGAGACGACTTACCTCTTCATGCACGGCCACACCTTGAGCTGGCTCGTATCCACATCTCCGAGCCCCCGAGCCAAGCGGCAGTCTCGTA
>CAMWJM010000057.1 GCA_947174575.1 uncultured Alistipes sp.
GGAACGCCTTGGGAAAGACGCCCGAGACGCGGCCCTTCAGGATGATCGCCTCCTCCACGGTGAGACAGTCGCCCACCGTGACGCGGAAATAGGGATTCTCGTAGCTCATGTAGACCCGGATGCCGGGAAACGTCTCGGCGAAGAGGTTCTTGGCCGCCACGGCGCCGGCACGCGCATCCTCGCCGTTGTCGGCGAAAATGCAGACCCGATACCCTTTGACGGCCATGCTCCGCTCGCAGTCGGCCGCAGCCGCCACGGCCTGCGCGGCATCGCCGTACTCGACGACCTCGACCCGGGCCGCGACGCCCGACGCACCGCCGGCCACAGGGCGCTCCAAACGCTGTTTGAACGCATCGAGCGACTGGGCGGAAGCCGCCGCAGCGACGACCGCCGAAATCCCCGACAGAATAAGAAACAATCGATTACGCATTTTTATCGCAATTTGAAATAATCTTTCACCTCCTGCGCTTCCAAACCGAAAGCCTCCAGAATTTCGTGCAACGGCACCCGTTCGCGCGCGACGGCGAACGGCGCCGGGCCGCCGCGGCCGGTAGCCGCATAGGAGACGGCGATGTCGGAAACATCGTCGCGCTGCACGCGCCGGAACAGCGCATAGAGCGCCAGCGGATCGGCGATCCGCCACTTCCAGCGAGTGGCGACGCTCTGCACGCAACGCCGCGGCACCTCGACCGGCTCCTGCAAGAGGAGGGTGACGACACGCGACGAGCCGTAGAACAGATCGATCGACGCGCTTTCGAGCGACAATTTGTAGCCCGTGTCGTTGCGCAGCCGCAGCACGACGTCGCAGCCGCTCGTTCCGTGCATCGCGACCCGCTCGATCCGCTCGACACGGATTTTGTCGCGCGCTTTCTCGACGGCCCGCCGGCACGACGCGGCACCTATGCAAAAGAGGGCGCAAAAAGCCCACATCGCCGCGCGGCGCCACGAAAAACCCCGCGAATTCATGCCGCGGAAAAAACCGCTATGATCGTTCTGCTTCATTTTTTTATGCCTGTATAAATTTGTGCGATGCCGAAGCTCTGGCTGCGGGCGCGGCATTCGCCGAACCCGGCTTGCGCCATCCGCTCCATGAACGCCTCGGGCGCCGGGAACTCGCCGACCGAAGCGGGAAGATAGGCATAGGCCCGACGGTCGCGGGAAACGGCGCCGCCGATGAGCGGCAACACCCGGAACGCATACCATTCGTACAGTGCCCGGAACCACCGGTTGCGCGGTCGCGAGAACTCCAGAATCACGACCCGGCCCCCCGGCTTTACGGTGCGGGCCAACTCGCGCAGCCCCGCGTCGAGATCGCCGAAGTTGCGCACGCCGAAAGCCACGGTAGCCGCGTCGACCGACGCATCGGGCAGGTCGAGGCATTCGGCATCGCCCCGGCGGAACTCGATCCGCTCCGCCAACCCGCGGGCCGCAGCCTTGCGCCGCGCTTGGGCGAGCATGTTTTCGGAAAGATCGATGCCCACAACCCGCACGTCGGACATGCGCCGCGCCGCAGCGATCGCCAGATCGCCCGTACCCGTGGCCAGGTCGAGCACCCGTTGCGGCCGGCAACGCGCCGCCTCGTCCACGACCCGCCGGCGCCACAGCCGGTCGATGCGGAACGACAGCACATGGTTGAGCAGGTCGTAGTGCGGGGCGATGCGGTCGAACATCGTCTGCACCTGCTCTTTCTTGGAACACGGGGTATCGTAGGGTTTCACACTCATTCGTAACGGATCGCCTCGACGGGCTTGATTTTGGAAACGATATGCGTGGGGATCACCAGCAGCGCCACGATCGCCGCCGCCGCACCGAGGTTGAGCGGCACCCACCAGCTCCACTCCACCGCCACGGGCACCTGCGAAAGGAGGTAGCCCTCGGCGTCGAGCTTCACCGCGCCGAACCGCTGCTGCAACACGCACAGCGCCAGACCGATGCCATTGCCCCAGGCCATGCCGCGCAAGGCGATGAACCCGGCCCGGTAGAGAAACACCCGCCGCAGGGCGCCGTTGCGCATGCCGAATGTCTTCAGCAGCCCGATCATGCGCGTACGCTCCATGACGAGCACCAGCAACGCGGAGGTCATGTTGAAGAACGCCACGGCGAGCATGATGACGATGATGACCGCGGCATTGACGTCGTGGGCCTTGAGCCAGTCGAAGATATTGGCATACTGTTCGCGGATGCTCGACACGGCCAGATTGCGGGTTTCATCGGCCTCGTCGAAAAGGAGCGTACGGTTGAGGCGCCGGGCGAAGTCGTCGACGGCGGCGAAATCGCGTACGAAGATTTCGTAGCCGGTGACCTCCTCGTCCGACCAGTCGGAAAGACGCTGCACGTTGCGCAGGTCGGTCATCGCCACGGCATCGTCCATCTCGTCCATGCCCGACGAATAGATGCCCGCGATCTTGAAGCGGTCGCGCCGGGGGGCCGCGTCGTGCTCGACGAAGAGCATCTCGGCCCGGTCGCCCACGCCGAGCCGCAGCCGCCGGGCGAGGTTGCGCGAAAGGAGGATCTCCTTGGTGCGGATCGAGTCGCCCACGCGGGGCAATGCTCCCTCCTGCAGCCACTCGGCGAAGAACCGCCAGTCGTAAGCGCCGTCGACCCCTTTCAGCAGGATGCCCTCGACCGTTTCGTCGGTGCGCACGATCCCGCCGCGCACGGCATAGGGCGCCAATGCGGCGAAACTCTCGGTCGAGCGGATCAGCGACTCCAGATAATCGCTGCGCCGCACCGGCTCGCTGTCCAACGCGCGGACGCTGCGCACGTCGGTCAGCGCCGCATGGGCCGCGAAACCGGTGATCTTGCGCGTCACCTCGCGCTTGAAACCCGTCATCACGGCCAGGGCCAGAATCATCGTCCCCACGCTCAACGCCACCGACACCGCGGCGATGCGCTCCATGATGCCGGGTCTGGCCCCGGGAAGGGGGCGTGCCGTGCGTCGGGCTATGAAAAAAGCGAGTTCCACGAGGGGTTGAGGATTTGCGCGAAATTTATGCAAAGTAACATAAAATTTCGTACTTTTGCCCAAGATAACCGCAAAAAAAGGAATCGCCATGATTCAACCGCTTTTCATCCTGCTGCAGGCAGGTCAGGACTATGCCTATCGCTACGACACGGCGACGACGGGCATGGTGGGACTGATCGTCGTGATCGGCATAGTGGGCTACATCGTGCAGGCGCGTCTGCAATCGGTCTTCAAGAAGTATTCGAAAGTGCGCTTCCCGGGCGGCCTGACGGGCGCCCAGGTGGCCGAAAAGATGCTGCGCGACAACCATATCCACAACGTGACGGTGACCCACGTCAAGGGCCACCTGACCGACCACTTCGACCCCCGGACGATGACCGTGAACCTGAGCGACTCGGTCTACTCGTCGGACAGCGTGGCCGCGGCGGCCGTGGCGGCGCACGAATGCGGTCATGCCGTGCAGCACGCCCGCGAATACGGGCCGCTGAAACTGCGCTCGCAGTTGGTGCCGGCCGTGCAGTTCGCCTCGACGGCCGCGACATGGGTCATCATCGCCGGACTGGCGCTGCTGGCCGCCACGCAGAACGAAACGCTCTGTTGGATCGGCGTGGGGATGATCGCTCTGTCGGCGCTCTTCTCGATCGTGACGCTGCCCGTGGAGTACAACGCCTCGGCCCGCGCTCTGGAGTGGCTGCAGGCCAGCCGCACCATGGAGGGCGCGCAACTGGCCCAGGCCAAAGAGGCCCTTTCGTGGGCCGCACGCACCTATCTGGTGGCCGCCTTGAGCGCCGTGGCTTCGGTGCTCTACTACGTCTTCCTGATCCTCGGACGACGCGACTGACCGATGAGAAAGGCCCCCGGAACAGACTGCTCCCGCAGCGTATGGCTGGCGGCCGTCGCGCTCGTCGCGGTGCTGACGGCCGTGAGCTTCATTCCGCCGCAGAGCTTCGGCAGAGTGAAACTGCGCCGTGCCAACATCTTTTCGGACATCGCCGTCTTCGACGACACGGCGACGCCCGAAACCGCACCGGCGCTTTTCGACGAGGAGGAGTTCCGGGTCGATCTGGCCGAAGTGGTCGAGCGCATCGAAGCCGAGGCGGTGCCGGCGCACGTGCCCACGCTCTACGAGTGGTGCGCGCAGCCCGACACCACGACCCGCCGCCCGATCCGCATAGACACCGTGCACCGCAAGCGCGTGGTGCCGATCGAAGAGTTCGACACGGAGCGCTGCGACGGCATGCAAGCGTTCTACGACACGCTGCTGACGTCCCGCCGCACGGTGCGCATCGCCGTGCTGGGCGATTCGTTCATCGAGGGCGACATCCTCACGGCCGACCTGCGCGAACGGCTCCAGGAGCGCTACGGAGGGGGCGGCACGGGCTTCGCGCCGATGGCTTCGCCGCTGACGGCATTCCGCCGCACGGTGAAAACCGTGTCGAAAGGCTGGAGCGCGCACAACATCATGCAGCGCAAGAAGACGCCCCCGACGCTGCGCGACAAATTCTACGTCTCGGGCTGGGTGTGCCAGGCGACGCCCGGAGCCTCGACCCGCTGGGAGGCGACCGACTACCGTCGCCGGCTCTGCGAATGCTCGTGCGGCCGCATCTTCTTCCTCTCGCCCAACGACAGCCGACTCGAAGTGACGGTGAACGACTCGCTGCGCCGTGAATTCGCGGTGGAGGGCGACGCCGCGGTGCGGCAGATCGCGGTGACGGCGCCCCGCATCGGGTCGCTGACGTTCCGCGTCGTGTCGGGCGCCGAGGAGTTCGTGGGCTACGGCGCGGTGCTCGAAGGGCGCGGCGTGACGGTGGACAACTACTCGATCCGCAGCAACAACGGCCAGGCGATGTTCTGGACCGATCCGTCGATCGACGCCCAGATCGACGCCATGCTCGACTACGATCTGGTGATCCTGCAATACGGCCTCAACATCATGCAGACCGGCGTCCACGACTACACGAACTACGGGCTGAAGATCGAAAAGATGATCGCTTTCGTGCGCGAATGCTTCCCGGGGGCGGCGGTGCTGGTGCTGGGCGTGAGCGACCGTTCGGTGCGCACCGAGAACGGATTCCGCCCCATGGACGCCATACCCCACATGCTGGCATGCCAGCGGCGGGCGGCTCGCAACGCCCGGGCGGCTTTCTGGTCGACCTACGACGCCATGCGCATGCAGGGCGGCATGGCGCGCTTCGTGCAGAACGGCTGGGCCGGCAAAGACTTCACCCACATCAACTATGCCGGCGGCAGCCGCATAGCCTGGGCGCTGGCCGACGCGTTCGATGAGCGCGTGAACGCCCGTGCGGCGCAGTGCCGCAGAACGCGGATCTACATGTCGGTGATGGATTCGCTGCAAACGGCCGGCCTCCGGCAGCAGCTGCTTCCCGGCCTGCAACCGCCCAAATCCGTCCGCCCATGACGCTGCCCGCCACGGACAACCTCGCCGCGAAACTCGGGTCGCTGCTGACGTACGACCCCTCGTCGCCGTTGATTTTCAACAGCGGCCTGTTTCTGTTTCTGTTCGCGGGGTTTCTGCTGGTCTACGGACTCTTCCGCCGGGCGCCGATCGCCCGCATGGTCTATGTGATCCTCTTTTCGCTCTATTTCTATTATAAGTCGAGCGGCATCTACTTCCTGCTGCTGCTTTTCGCCGCCACGAGCGACTTCCTGATCGCCCAGGCTATTTACCGCGTGCCGGCACGGCGGGCCAAACGCTGGCTGGTGGCGTTGAGCGTGGCGATCAACCTGGGCATGCTCGGCTACTTCAAGTATACGAACTTTCTGGTGGAGATCGCCAACCGGTTGTTCGGCGAGGGATTCCTCCAGTTCCAGAACATCTTCCTGCCGGTGGGCATCTCGTTCTTCGTGTTCCAGTCGATGAGCTATACGATCGACGTCTACCGCGGGCAGCTCTGGCCGCTGAAGAACTGGCTCGACTACTGTTTCTACCTCTCGTTCTTCCCCCAGCTGGTGGCGGGGCCGATCGTGCGGGCGCGCGACTTCATTCCCCAAATCCGCCAGAACCCGACGGTGGTGACGCGGCGGATGTTCGGCGTGGGGGTGTTCCTCATACTGACGGGTCTGTTCAAAAAGGCCGTGATCTCCGACTTCATCTCGCTCAACTTCGTCGACCGTATTTTCGACGAACCGCTGCTCTACACGGGATTCGAATGTCTGATGGGCATCTACGGCTATGCGCTGCAAATCTACTGCGACTTCTCGGGCTACTCCGACATGGCCATAGGCATCGCGCTGCTCCTGGGGTTCCGCTTCCCGAAGAACTTCGACGCCCCCTACCAGTCGGCCACGATCACCGAGTTCTGGCGCCGCTGGCACATCTCGCTCTCCTCGTGGCTGCGCGACTACCTCTATATTTCGTTGGGCGGCAACCGCCGGGGCCGCATACGCACCTATTTCAACCTGCTGCTGACGATGCTGCTGGGCGGTCTGTGGCACGGCGCGGCGATCCGCTTCATCCTCTGGGGCGCGCTGCACGGAGCAGCGCTGGCGCTGCACAAACTGTGGCTGTCGGTCGTCCCGGGCGCCAAGGCGACGGGCCGGGAGATGCACGGGTGGAGCCGGATCGCAGGAGGAATCCTGACATTCAACTTGGTATGCTTCGGCTGGTTGATCTTCCGCGCCGAATCGCTGCAGACCGTGACGCTCATGCTGCACCAGATCACGCAAAATTTCAACGCCCCGATGATCCCCCAGGTGCTGGAGGGCTATGCTCCGGTGTTCGCATTGATCGCGGCGGGCTATCTGCTCCACCTGCTGCCCCGCCGGGTCGACACGCTCGCGCGGCGCGCCGTGACGGCGGCGCCCCTGGTCGTGCAGGTGCTGCTGCTGACGACGATGATCTGGTGTGTGATGCAGATCAAGTCGAGCGACATACAACCGTTCATCTACTTTCAATTTTAAGGAGAGGAGGAAACTCGGAACGCAGACTTAACGCTCCTTTTTTGCGACAAATTCAGCCGTCGGGCCGGCAAGCCGAAGCCACCCCCGGCGTAGGCTTGCAACATGCTGTTGCGTCGCTTTCGCTGGCTCCGGCCCGCGTAATTATGAATCGTGAATTATGAATTGTGCATTTTCTTTCGACCACGCCCTCTTTCTGGCCCGCAACTTCGATGGCGGCCCGATCGTCGACCGGGCGATGCTGACCGTCTCGGGCACGACGATGTGGCTGCCGCT
>CAMWJM010000058.1 GCA_947174575.1 uncultured Alistipes sp.
CGCGTTCGGCATCCCGGCAAAGTTCATGAACGGCCTCCAACTGTTTGCGCAGGTAGGCGAAGTTCGAGTTTTGGAATGTAGAGAGCGAAACACTCCAAAAATCACGATCGACCTGCAATCTGGATAGGAACATGCCTTCGCTCGATTGCTGGGTTTCATTGATGGCCAATGCGGCGTCGATTTTTGCCCGGCGTTCTGCCTCAACTTCCGTAAACCCTTTCTTCATATAATCGGATCGTCGATAATCGTACACCGCTTTAGCTCCGTTTGCGCAGGTGGCAGCATCGATCAAAGCATTGGAGGCCATTCCAAACTTTCCCAATTTTGCAATCAATTTGTCCAGTTTCGGCGCCGTCATCTGGGCTAACTTTTCATTACCAGCCATACGGCCTAACCACCGTTCATTGAACGAGGGCACATTATCCAGACACCACCGGAAGTTCTTCCCCCACATAACCGGCAGAAGATTTTTGGTCAGTAGCCCCCAGAATTTCGGAGACGTTGAATATGCATAGAATGCAGGGTAAGAGAGTACCTGCTTAATCGCCGTATTCACACGGAATGCGATCTTGCTACCTGCGGCCGCTTTCGAGAGTGCGATCCATGTTTTGTTGGCTTCATTCGATTCCGAACGGTAACTGTCCGATGCAATTTGAACCGCTGTCTTCAGTTTTTTATGAAGCCCCGGATTCCGATTGTCGAGCATACGACGGAATGCCGTGCTGCTCAATAAGGTGTTCGCGTCTTGTATAATTCGGGTAAAGGCATTCCACCGTTCCATTTGCTGACCGTGTTCGAGCATCAGGTCAAGTGCATTGGTGTGCAGATTCAACGTTGCATTATTCCTTTTTCGGCGAATGATCGATCCCGTGATTGCGGACGGCAAGTCTGCTATGTCGGTCTTTGTACCGTCTACCTCTTGATATACGTTGCTCTTTTGGATTTTCAGCGGCACATAGTTCGCAATCTCGGCCATTTGGGTTCCGAACACATCCAGATGCGTTTCGTTATAGACCTTTCGGCGGGCCGGTAGAAGTTCGTTCTGAATCCAATCGGCAAGACGAACATATCCATCCGGGAGAGACTGCGCCAATGTATCAATATCCTGTTCGCCGATACCCATCTTGCGCAATTTGACACGACCGTCATCCATTTTGTCGGCCATATAGATGTATAGCGCTTCGCCGATCGTCGGAGAGTATTGTTCTTGATATTTGCCATCCGAGATTGTGATAATCGCGTCGGTTTGTTTATTGCTGTCCGCAAGTACTTTCGTATAGCCTTTGTCGAATATCTCTTTAGCTTTAGCGTCCAGTTGTGCCTTGAAATCGTTATACCCGAGATAATAGTTTCCGCGGGCCGCGACAAATCCATGCTTGCTGCGCATGAAATGATCGTACAACGCCCCCTCGCCGCCGGGAGCATTCACACTGATCATTTTGAGTAGATAGTTGAACGAATCGGCAGGAGAAAGCAAGAAGTTTTTAGTTGCCTGCCATCCCTTTTCCCATACTCCGGGCTGACGGTCAAGTACGGGAATCCGCTTGCCGTCCCCGGCATCCACGAATGCCGTGCGCAACAATTCGTCCTTGTGTTTTTGTCGCTGTTCCAGCCATTCGGTATGTATTTCGCGACCGCGATATGCAACGTCTTCCAAATCCCCGGCAACGATTCCCAGGTTACGAAGCTGCCAACCTTTGATTTTAAGACGCTCTTCTTCGAGGGCCGAAATCGTTTCATTATTATGTGCAATCTGGGCTTTCAAAGCATCGAACAACTGTTTGTGCCCGACTTTGTTTGCAGCAATGCGCTCGCGCCGCAATTGTGTATTGCGTTCCTTAATTTCGGAGATTTCCTTATCGATGTCGGATATGTCATGTCGGTATTCCTCGGCCGCTTGATAGTTTTCCAACAACGCCGCACCCATTTTTTCGTCAATAGACGCTCCTTTTTCCTCCAACATCTCCATGACCTCTTTAGCCGGGCGTGTAAGGTTGTCGCGGATCGTCTCGATAAATTGCCGGGTTTGATCGTCTACGTTCTTGGCAATGGAGACACCGCGCGGCGTCTCTCCCTGTACACGCAGATTAAGGAGCTTGTCAATTTTATCAGCTCGGCGCTTGATTTCCAAATCGAGCACTATTTCGGCGATGCGGCGCAAGGGTTCTTCTGCATCTTTGCGAACAGCCGCCAACTCCAGCTGCTTGATCGTCGCATCGAAGTCGCGTTTACCCATTACGTTGATCAGCTCGCGGCCGAATGTCTTCCGGATGCGGTTGCTGACCAGCTTGGCGACTGTACGCACATCGTTCCGCTGATCACGAATCGCCTGACGCAGTTGCTCGATCAATTCCTCGCTTTTGGTTTTGCGCGTTTCCTGCTGCTCCGAGAAATCGGGAATATAGCCCATACTATCTCCGAGCAAGCTTTGTAGATTGATCTGATCCTCCCGATCCACATCCTCCGTCTCTTGTAGTAATAGTGTCTCGCGTTCAGATGGCGATAAATTCATGCGCCGGCTCACATTCCGGGCCTCAACCTCGCCAGCGAGAGACGAGTAGAAAATATGCGCGTTTCTGGTTGAAAAATCGAATTTATTGCTGTAATCTGAATAATAGCTAACATCTTGCGTGTGGAATCTCTTCGCTTTGTTTGCAAAAACTTCTTTTGCTTGATCGGCCGCAAGCATTTCCGGAGAATGGAGATAGGCATCCATTGCAGCATCGGATTCCGGAGAGTCTTCGGGAACTTCTCCAAATTTTATAGCAGCAGGTGTTTGATTTGCTATTTCATAAAGTTTTGCAACTTCTTTCGCTTCTTTATGCAGGTCATCAAATATATTATTACCTACAATTTTTGCGGTGGCTTCGTTACCTCCATGATTAAATCCCTCAATATTTTGTATGGCGTGCTGAATTTCATGATTGAGTATAGAATTCAAGTATTTAAGTTCTGTCGCATGTATTGTGATTGTTTTTGTTTTGGGATTAAAATCTCCGTTGCTGATACCTAAAGCATCTATTGAATCTGTCTCAATTCTATAGAATTTCAATTCGGGGTAGGCAGAATACAATTCATCGGCAATAACAATATCTCCGAGACGGCCGCTATTCCAAAGCATATCCTGTTCATATCTTTGGAATTCTTTCCCGTCAATCGTGATTGTATCCTTTATTTTGGCATCTCCGATTTCATATCGCCACTTGCTGTCTACACCACGCTCCCACCCCGTCGCTAATTTTATGGATTTGGAATCTTTTCCCGCGGTTTCCATTATACGGGCAGTTGCAAGGTTGTCCAATCGGGTCGTAGCTTCTTCGATCCGATCCATTTCAGAAGCCCCCTTTTCTCCGATCAGATGTAACCGTACCTCTTCAGAGATTGTCTGGTTATATTTAGAAAGGTCTATGCCCTCAACGAAGTCGCGCAAGGGCAATTGGGCAAACTCTTTTGGCGTTAGCTTCTCCAATTCGTTGCTCGACCACTTCGAGAACGTTGCTTTCAAGTCGCCCCAGAATTTACGCAGCCAGGCACGAAGTTTACCAAGCAGTGAGGTGTCGTCGATGATAGACCTCGATTCGCGCGCAAAATCCGCTGCGACGATCCGCGACAAGGTTTCACTCACACGCAAATCCTCGGGCAGCTCTTTGTAGTTTGGATCGGCATTGACTTCGTTCCAAATCTTGGTCTGCATCATTAGTTCGGTTCCTTTCGACCACAACTGCGGATTCTCGCGGGCAACAATCTGCGACCACAGCTCCGTATATTCGTGAACCGGAGTCTCGGCATTCATCTGCGAGCCGTCCAAGTATATCGTTCCGTCAACCGTGAAGCCGTACACTTCACCCTGCGGCGTGCGGAAATAACGAGCATGATCAATAATTTTTATGTCTTTTGGATTGAATATGACATAATTCTTTGCACCATCTTCTCTGCCTCCAGACATGGCTTCGGCGGGATATTCAATGCCTGTGAATCCCGCCCGTGATAAAAACTCCGATGCTGCTTGGTCTGAACCTAACAAGAAGTCTTTAGAAAGTTCTTTATAAAGACTTTCGCCGCTTGTTATTGGCAAATTAAGTGAGAGTTTCCCCGCCTCATCATAATACGAAATCTTATAATTTCCATACCCCTCTTTTTCTGCTTGTTCGGCTATTCTATCTTCTTGATATGCAGGTATAGGATCGTCCCATGAAAGGTAATTATTTCCAGTATTTTCGGGAATTTCAATGGAGTATAAATTATGTCTTGATCGTTTGAAAGAATCAATTTGTCTATTCAATTCATCAATTACCTGCTTGGCTTTTTCGACTCTTTTTTTAATATCCAATAATTCAGTGTTGGCCACATCCAATTCTTCTTCTGCTCTTTGGATGTCCTGTGCATTACCTGTCGTTTTTGCAGTAGCAACACGATTGTCTAAAATACCATATACTCTATAGACGTCTCGATATCGTTCATTCCATTGATTTAAATCGCGAATACCGTCGGTTAGTTGACGCCTCAAAGACTTTATGACATCTGAATCAAGCCACAATTTTCTTTCCACCAGCGTATCGGCATAATTTTTAGCGATATTATCTACTTCAGAGACGTATACACCATATCCGAATACTTTATTCCCCTCTCCACTTCCAACTTTATCGCCAAGCTCAAATTGGTCAAAATCATGGGGAGAGCCGTGGTATGCGACAATCGAACGCCGCATATTCTCCGGCCCGATCTTTGGATTCTCGAAATTGTTAATTATCTTTGTAACAGAAGTACTGATGTGATTATTTGCATTGGCTTCCGAAAGTCCTGAATTGCTTGGATCGCCTGCCATTGGGGCAGGGGGGATTAAGTAATCAAGGACTTTCTCCTTATCTGCATACAGCATTCTGCCGGACTCAATCCATTTTGCGATACGGCCTTGCTCTTTTCCGTAAACAGATGTAAGGATATTGACATTCAGTTCAGCTCCCTTGTTTATATCAATAGACGCCAATACATTATTCTCTCCAATCCGTAATTCCGTCAAAACTGCATACGATCCATTGTATCTGCCTTTGAATATGGCGATCGGATGTTCCATCGCACGCGGAAGATCTCGTACTTGGGATATGTCATATCCGTGTTTTTCGGCTTTCTTGAGCAGTTTGTTTCCATACAGACGTAGCATCTTGTTAGGCATGCCGACTGCCAGCATCTCCGGCGATGGCGTTCCCAAGTCAAGAATCGTGCTGTCGGCATTTTCCGGGGTAAGTTGCCCCAGCTGCTCGTTGAACCGGGTGTTGGCCTCCTCCACCTGCCGACGTCGGACGTCTTCATCGCGGCTGGCAATTTCGTCGTATTTCGCGCGTACTACGGACGGGTCTGTTACGACATTATCAGACCCTATGACGCGGCGCAGCTGGTCGATAATGGCATTCCAACGTTCAGAAGTTACTTCTGCTGGCACCGAATTTTCTGTGCCCACAACCGAGAACGGCACCTCATCGCCGCGGTCGTCCGGTTCTCGGAAATCTTCGGTTTCGCGGGCATCCAGCGCGTCCAATACTTCGCGTGCAGGACGTTTCAACTTGATGATAGGATCAATGAAATAGAGCTTCCCGTCATCGCCGGGAAGTACGTTGTCTCCCTCAACATCCGTTACGGAAACCAAGTCATTGCCGAAAGTATAGTTGTCTTCCCGAATGAATCCTTTTTCGGCTAACGCTGGTGCAATTTGATCATTTGATACCGAACGGTAAACAGGGATGAAATCCTGCGACAGAACAATCCGGACATCGCCCAAATGATCGGTGATGCCTTCAAAGGTGTACTTCGTTTCGGGGAATAGCCGGTTATGGATCAGATATTCATAGATCGCATCTTCGGGTGCGCCGTTCTTTATTGCAGCTTTGGCGTAAGGATTCTTAACCTTGTAGACCTTGCCGGCCGGCTTATCTATGTACACAACACTTTCGCCGGTGCGCTGGGAATATCTTTCTCCCAACTTCTCCAGCTCTTTCGGGTCGATGTATTTACCGGTTTGTTTCGCTACGGCGATCAACCTCTGCCCTTCCGCTTCCTGTCGATCTCTCTCGCTGTACTCTGAATGTTCATCACGTGAAGCGGCCAGCCCTTCTTCAAACACTCGTATATCGCTTCGGTCGCCAGTTCCCTCCACTCCTCGGGTTCCGTCGCCAGCCATTCCGCGGCGGTCATTCCCGGATGCGATCGTTGGCTCATCATTATCTCGTTGAGGTCTTTCTTCTGCTGTTTCATCTGTCGTTTCTTTGGATGTTTCCGCAAAGGTAGCGTTATTTTCCGCTTCGCGCAAGGCGCGCTGCTGCTCTTCATATGCGCGCATCTGCTGGGCGTCCTCGTAGGTTATGGGAGCTTCCTCGGTACGCAGATCGGTCGCCAATTGCTCCAATGCACGCCGAGCGTCCCGGCGCGTATTTATACTACTATATGCGTCTATTACTTGGTCGCGTAGTGTTCCCTCGTCGAACCGAATGCCCATCGACGTAAGCCGCTCCGGAAGTTCCTCGGCGTATTCTTCGGGTGTCGGCGCATCGTTGGCAAGCAAGCCGAATCGATTCCTTTGTTCGGACTGACTGCCGGCCAGCCCGAGTTCGTTGCCCAAGCCGCGACTTACGACTGAACCGTTTACCTCCTTGTCTGTCCACCGAATCTTCTTGCCGCTGGCAATATCAGCCAATATGAGACTCTCAACATTGGGAAGCCCATCGGGAAACAGCGATGTGATCCACGGCGTATTCTCCTGCTTCAGACGCTGCGTGCGCTCGGCTTGACTTTCAGCAACGTCAGCCGGAATACCTAATAGATCGAGAACGTCAGCGTACTTCCGGCGCTGAACCTCGGCCTCCTGCAATTTTCTATCGAGGGCATCCAGCTTGTTCGGATCAGTAGCAGCCAAGATCTGTTTTTCGATTGCAGCGGCACGCTTCTCGGCTTCGGCAATGTTATTGCGCGCAAGATTTGCCGTGCGCTCGGCACCGAACCGCTCCAACAAGGCCGGTGCTAACTGTTCGGCCGCCATGGCGTTGAAGTCAGGCTGTCCGTTTTTGAGCCGCGGAATATTAACGTCCGGAATATAGTTTTCCGGCGCGGATGTTGTACCTTTGTCATCATAAACGCTGTCTCTTATACACAGATGACGCTGCCGAC
>CAMWJM010000059.1 GCA_947174575.1 uncultured Alistipes sp.
GTCGATGATGTTGAGCTTGCGCTCCATGAACTCTGTGAATAAGATCGTGGAGTAGATCGAACGCTTGTATTCGTGTTCGATGTCGGTGTTGTCCGACAGGGTGTTGCAGTTCTCGATCGAGCCTCGGCGGTCGATGACTTTGCCCTCGAAAGCCATGGCTTCGGCCAGCGTGGTCTTGCCCGTGCCGGGGGCGCCGATCAGAACGATGTTCTTGATCTCCTTGGCGGCGTAGTTTTTCATATGGCGGAAAGTTTTAAGGTTGTCGGTTTGTCGACTATAAATATACGAAAAATTCGACAGAAACAAGAAAATCGCATGCCGAATTCGAAACGGAAGCCGCAGCGAACGATAAACGCCGCTCCGGATGCCGATTCGGAGCGGCGTTCGAATGGGTTATAGATCGACTATTTCTTGCCTACTACGGCTTCGAGTTCGTCGACCGTCGCAGGGATCTTCTTGTCGCCCAGCATGCGGCATCCCTTGTCGGTGAGCAGCAGGTCGTCTTCGATGCGGATACCGCCGAAATCGCGGTAGGCTTCGAGCGCTTCGTAGTCGACGATGCCTTTGTAGAGGCCTTCGGCGCGGCACTTGTCGATGAGTGCGGGGATGAAGTAGATGCCCGGTTCGTCGGTCATCACCGTGTTGGGCCGCAGGCGCCAGGCCGCGCGGTAGATGCAGGTGCCCGAGGCGGCGGCCCGCTCGGCTATGGACGAGAAGTCGAACGAACGTTCGCCCATCGCCTCGCAGTCGTGGACGTCCATGCCCAGCCCGTGCCCCAGTCCGTGGGGCATGAAGAGCGTCATGGCGCCCGAGGCCACGACATCCGACGCTGAGCCGTCGACCAGCCCGACGCCGATCAACCCCTCGGCCAGCTTCAGATAGGCGGCGTTGTGGACGTCGGTGTACATCATGCCGGGGCGGACGATCTTGGCCACATGGTCGTGCGCGGCGAGCACGATTTCGTAGATTTCGCGCTGCTGCGCCGTGAATTTTCCGCCGACGGGGTAGGTGCGCGTGTGATCGGAGCAGTAGTTGTTCACGGTCTCGCCTCCGGCGTCGCACAGCAGCAGACGCCCTTTCTGCAGCACGCCGTCGGAGCAGAGGTTGTGGAGCGTCTCGCCGTGCTGCGAGACGATCGACGGGAACGAGACGCCCGATCCCATCGACTTGGCGACGCCCTCCATGGCGCCCGCGATTTCGCGCTCGACGACGCCCGGGCGGCACATCTTCATGGCCAGCGTGTGCATCTTGTAGCCGATCTGGAACGCGCGCTCCATCTCCTCGATCTCCTCGGCGCTCTTGGTCTCGCGCATCTCGGCCACGGCCAGCATCAGGTCGACCGACTTGTAGTCGTGGAGCAGCGCCGGGGCGATGCCCAGAAGTTCGGAGAGCTGCAGCTTGGTTTCGCCGCGATAGGGCGGCAGATAATGGATGCGGCGCCCCTGCGCGATGGCCTTGCGCAAACGGGTCTGCAGCTCGGAGAGCGGGAACGCGGCGGCGATGCCGACCTGGGCGCCCAGCTCGCGGAGCGAGGGTTGCGGCCCCGTCCAGATGATGTCCTCGACGGTGAAGTCGTCGCCGAAAAGCATCTCCTCGCCGCTCTCCGTGTCGATCAGACCGGCCAGCGCGGGGAGGTTCAGTCCGAAGTAGTAGAGGAACGTCGAGTCCTGACGGAAGTAGTAGGCGTTGTTGGGATAGTTGTTGGGCGACAGGTGATTGCCCGGCAGCAGGATCAGGCCGTGGCCGATCTTGGTGCGCAAACGTGCGCGTCGCGCGGTATAGGTTTTTGCAGGAAACATGGCTAATGCGTTTTTATTTTCTTTTTTGCGATCCACTGCTCGACGGCGGCCTGCCAGCAGGTTTTGTAGGGGAAGTCGTCGCGGCATCCCCAGCCGTGCCGGCCCGAGGGGTAGATGTGGAGCGAGGCTTTCACGCCGCAGGATTTCAATGCCTGGTAGTAGAGCGTGCTGTTGACCGGCGGGACGGTGCGGTCGTCGTCGGAGTGCAGCAGCAGCGTGGGCGGAGTCTCGGAGGTCACGCGGCGTTCGAGCGAATAGCGTGCCGCGAGTTCGGCATCGCGGTCGGCACCCAGGAGGCGGTCGAACGAACCCTCGTGCGCCAGCCCCGGAGTCGAGGTGATGACCGGGTAGAAGAGTATGGCGAAATCGGGTCGGGTCGCCGCCAGGTTCGAAGCCATGGCCGCGAGGTGTCCGCCGGCGGAAAATCCGACGATGCCCACGCATGCGGCCGCGTAGTTTTCGGCACCGGCAGCCAGCCCCTTCATGATGCGGAGGGCCTGTTCGGCATCCTCCAGCGGCACTTCGGGGTGTCCGGCGGGCATGCGGTACTTGAGCACGGCGGCCGTCACGCCCTGCGCGGCGAACCATCGGGCGACGTCGTAGCCCTCGTGATCCATGGCCAGCCGTTCGTAGCCCCCGCCGGGGCAGATCACCACGGCCATATCGGCATTTTCGGCCGGGAAGATGCGGAGTTCGGCCGTCGAGACGTTGCCGATGCGGCCCGGGGCGGGTGCGGTCTCGGGCGTGACGATCCCGTTGGAATGGGACGCCGCGGCATTGTCCCAGATCTTCACGACGACGGGTCGGACGCTCTCCTGGGCGTCGGCCGCAAATGCAGCGCAACACATGATCGACAATAAAAAGGCGAGACGGTTCATGCTAAACGACGATGTTGACGATCTTGCCCGGCACGACGATCACCTTCTTCGGGGTTTTGCCTTCGAGCCACTTCTGCGCCTCGGGAAGCGCGACGACATCGGTCTGGATGTCGGCGGGCGAAGCGGCGACGGGGTACTCCTTCCTGAAGCGGAGCTTGCCGTTGATCGAAACGGGATATTCGAACGAATTCGAAGTCAGATATCGTTCGTCGAACGCGGGGTAGGCGGCATCGCACACCGAATCCGTATGGCCCAACACCTCCCACAACTCCTCGGCGATGTGCGGCGCGAACGGCGCGAGCAACACGACGAGGGGTTCGAGCACGGCGCGCTTGGAGCACTCGCCCAGCTCGTTGAGGCAGATCATGAACGCGGCGACCGAGGTGTTGAACGAGAAGTTCTCGATGTCCTCCGAGACCTTTTTAATGGTTTTGTGCAGCGTGCGCAATTCCTTGTCGGCGGCCGGTTCGTCGGCGACGAGCAGCTTGCCGTCGCGGTCGAAGAACAGGCGCCAGAAGCGGCGCAGGAACTTGTGCACGCCGTCGATGCCGTTGGTGTCCCATGGCTTGGACTGCTCCAGCGGGCCGAGGAACATCTCGTACATGCGCAGCGTGTCGGCGCCGTAGTTGTCGACGATGTAATCGGGGTTGACGACGTTGTACATCGACTTCGACATCTTCTCCACGGCCCAGCCGCAGACATACTTTCCGTCTTCGAGGATGAATTCGGCATGCTCGAATTCGGGCATCCAGCGGCGGAACGCCTCGGTGTCGAGGATGTCGTTCTTGACGATGTTGACGTCGACGTGGATTTCCTGCGTTTCGTATTGATCCTTAAGACCGAGCGATACGAATTTGTCGGTCCCGACGACGCGGTAGACGAAGTTGGAGCGGCCCTGGATCATGCCCTGGTTGACGAGCTTCTTGAACGGCTCCTCCTCGCAGACATAACCCAGGTCGTAGAGGAACATGTTCCAGAAACGCGAGTACATCAGGTGGCCCGTGGCGTGCTCGATGCCGCCGACGTAGAGGTCGACCGAACGCCAGTATTCGTCGGCTTCGCGGCCGACCAGCGCCTCGTCGTTGTGCGGATCCATGTAGCGCAGGTAGTAGGCCGACGAACCGGCGAACCCAGGCATCGTGGAGCGTTCGTAGGGATAGCCCTCGGGGGTGTGCCACTCCGCGACGCGGGCCAGAGGCGGTTCGCCCTCGGCCGTGGGGCCGAAGTTCTCGATAGGAGGCAATTCGAGCGGCAACTTGTCGGCCGATAGGGGATAGGCCACGTCGTCCTTGTAGTAGATCGGGAACGGCTCGCCCCAATAGCGTTGGCGCGAAAAGATCGCGTCGCGCAGGCGGTAGTTGACGATGCGCTTGCCCAAGCCGCGGCGCTCCACCTCGTCGAACATCAGGCCGATAGCCTCCTTGACGTCCTTGCCATTGAGAAAGTCGGAGTTGATCATGCGGCCCTCTTTGGCGTCGTAGGATGCCTTTTCGAGGTCGCCGCCCTCGACCACGGGCACGATCTCCAGCCCGAAATGGCGGGCGAAGGCGTAGTCGCGCGAGTCGTGGGCCGGAACGGCCATAATGGCCCCTGTGCCGTAGCCGGCCAGCACGTAGTCGGAGATATAGATCGGAATGGCTTTGCCCGTAAAGGGGTTGACGGCGTAGGAACCCGTCGCTACGCCGCTCACGCGGCGGGTCTCGGCGATGCGCTCGCGCTCGGAACGCTTCTTGGCCTGGGCGATGTACTCTTCGACGGCGGCGCGGTTGTCGGGCGTCGTGAGGGCGTCGACCCACTCGTGCTCGGGGGCGATGACCATGAACGTCACGCCGAAGATGGTGTCGGGGCGCGTGGTGAAGATTTCGAGTTTCTTGTCCGACCCCTGGATGTCGAAGAAGACCTGGGCACCTACCGAACGGCCGATCCAGTTGCGCTGGATCTCCTTGAGCGAGTCGCTCCAGGCGAGCTTGTCGAGTCCGTCGAGCATGCGCTGGGCATAGGCCGTGACGCGCAGCAGCCACTGCTTCATGCGTTTCTGCTCCACGGGATAGCCGCCGCGCACCGACAGCCCGTCGCGCACCTCGTCGTTGGCCAGCACGGTGCCCAATTTGGGGCACCAGTTGACCATGGTGTCGGCGCGGTAGGCGAGACGGTAGTTCTGCAACACCTGCTCTTTCTGGGCTTCGTTCATGGCGTTCCACTCGGCGGCCGTGAAGTGTATCTCCGCGGTGCAGGCGGCGTTGAGGCCCTCGTTGCCGTATTTCGCAAAGGCCTCGACGAGTTCGGCGATGGGGCGCGCTTTCTGTGTGTCGTTGCAATAGTAGTGGTCGTACATCCGGAGGAACGCCCACTGCGTCCACTTGTAATAGGCGGGGTCGCAGGTGCGCACCTCGCGCTCCCAGTCGAACGAGAAACCGATCTTGTCCAGCTGCTCGCGGTAGCGGGCGATGTTGCGCTCGGTGGTCACGGCCGGGTGCTGGCCCGTCTGTATGGCATACTGCTCGGCGGGCAGACCGAAAGCGTCGTACCCCATGGGATGCAGGACGTTGAAGCCCTTGAGCCGCTTGTAGCGCGCGAAGATGTCGGAGGCGATATACCCCAGCGGATGCCCCACATGCAGGCCGGCGCCCGAGGGGTAGGGGAACATGTCGAGGACATAGAATTTGGGCCGCGCGGGGTCGGCCTCGACGCGGTAGGTGCCGCGCTCTTTCCAGCGCGCCTGCCACTTCGATTCGATCTGTTTGAAATCGTATTCCATTATATGGATGTTTTTTTGAGCTTGCTATCGTTGTGCGAAGATACGGAAAAGTTCGGTCAATTCACAATTCGAAAGTTATAATTGAAAAGGCGGAGAAAGAAATTCCGAATTGTGAATTCTGAATTGTGAATTATTTCCCTTGTATGGTGGCGATGGTGCCGTCGGGGTTGTGGACGAGTTCGCAGTATTTGGTCGACCGCAAGGAGGATACGCCGCCCGAGAGGGCGGCATCGTGGAAAAACAGGTACCACCGGCCGCCGAATTCGCAGATCGAGTGGTGGGTCGTCCAGCCGACGACCGGTGTGAGCACGATGCCCCGATAGGTGAACGGGCCGTAGGGGTTGTCGCCCGTGGCGTAGCAGATCGTGTGGGTGGTGCCGGTGGAGTAGGAGAAGTAGTAGATGTCGCCGTGCTTGTGGAGCCATGCGGCTTCGAAGAAGCGGTGGGGATCTTCGGCTTTCAGCGGCTTGCCCTGGGCATCGAGGACGACCACCGGGCGCGGCGCTTCGGCCAGCGAACGCATGTCGTCGCTCAATCGGGCGATGCGGGCGCAAAGCGCAGGTCGTCCGGCGGCGGGAATGCGCCCTTTCTTGAGGGGCTTGTTGTTGCGGTAGTTTTGGAGCTGGCCGCCCTGAAGACCTCCGAAGCAGAGGTAGAATGCGCCGCAGTCCTCGAAAACGGCGGGGTCGATGCTGTAGGTGCCGGCCATGGGTTCGGGATCGGCGATGAAAGGCCCTTCGGGGCACTCGCTCGTGGCGACACCGATGCGGAAAACGCCCGCGCGGTCTTTGGCCGGGAAGTAGAGGTAATAGCGGTCTTCTTTGCGGGCGACGTCGCAGGCCCAGAGCTGACGCGCAGCCCAGGGCACCTGTTCCAAAAGGAGTATGGAGTCGGTGCGGACGACCTCGCTGCCGAGCGGATCGACGGTGAAGTGGCTGTATTCGCGCATGTCGTAGTGGTTGCCGTCGGTATGATCCGTGATGGGCGAAGCCCAGTCGCGGGTGCAGTAGACGTGGATTTTGCCGTCGAAAACATGGGCTGCCGGATCGGCGGCGAAGTCGGCGGTGTCGAGGTAGGGCGAGTCGCCGCCGCTCTGGGCGAAAACCGGCATGGAAAGGGCGCAGAAAAGAAGCGGCATCGCGGCTAACCGGCGGATTGTGCGTGTGTTGTTCATAGGATCGAAACGTTCGGATCGATCGAAGATAGAGAAAAAACGGCGAAAAACCAAAACATAAACATAAATAGGTAAAAACCAGTATATTATAACACAATGTATAGTTTTTATTTATTCCGTTGTATGTTGTATAGATAAAAAGTATTGGTATTTCTGCTGAAATCGGGGCGATCGGGGTGAAAAAGATGCAGATATGTATGGCGGTTCAAAAAAAATGCGTACCTTTGCAATCCATTTTGGACAATGGAGATAGAATTTTTAACCAATTAAAGGACAGTTTAAGAAATGCCAACTATTCAACAGTTAGTGAGAAACGGCCGTCTGTCGCTGGAGGACAAGTCGAAATCCCCCGCGCTGGCCGCGTGTCCCCAGCGCCGTGGCGTGTGTACGCGCGTGTACACCACGACCCCGAAGAAGCCTAACTCGGCGATGCGTAAGGTGGCGCGTGTTCGTTTGACCAACGGCAAGGAGGTCAACGCCTACATCCCCGGCGAGGGTCACAACCTGCAGGAGCACTCGATCGTGCTCGTTCGCGG
>CAMWJM010000060.1 GCA_947174575.1 uncultured Alistipes sp.
CCCCGGGGTAGTCGCGGTCGACCGTGCGGAGGATTTCGTGCTCCGAAATTTTCGTCGGGGCGATGATGATGCCATCGGCCTTTTTCGAGAGAAAGAGCCGGAGCATGGCGGTTTCTCGTTCGATCTCCGAGTTGGAGCCGGCGATCATCAGCGAGTAGCCGGCTTGCTCGGCCTCCGTTTCGATCCCTTGGGCCACGTGGGAGTAAAACCCGTCGCAGATCGAGGGCAGGATCAGACCTATGGTTTTCGACATGCCGCTGTTCAGACTGCGGGCCAGCAGGTTGGGTTCGTAGGCCAGTTCGCGGGCGCAGCTGACTACGCGGTGCTGCGTCTCGGGGCTGATGCCCTTTTTGTCGCCTTGTCCCGACAGCACCCAGGAGACGGTCGTCTTCGACAGGTTGAGTTGCAGGGCTATGTCTTTGAGCGATACTCCCATGTTTTTCGACCCTCGCGACGATCGTCGTTTCGAGGGATTTTTGTGCGGTTCGAACGGTGGAAAACGGACGTTGGAAACGAGCGTTTCCGATATGCGCAAAAATAAAGATTTTCCGCTAATCGGCCAATAAAATAAAAGAAAAAACACCGTGGAGTCGTCCGTTGCGGCTGTGTGTTTAAAAAACAGGACGCATCCTTACGTCATTTGAACGCGGTTATGAGCGGTCGGGGTGTTCGTGTGCCGAGGGGTAGGGCGGGGAAGAGCTGCTGAAACTAAAACTTTTAGGATCGTCAGTCGATCCGGCTCGTCAGCAGTTTCATACTGTTTTCAGACGTGATTTCGAGTCTGCGTGTCGAGGCCGGAACCAGGGTCGTTTCGCCCTGGTGCAGTGCGACCCGCCGGCCGCGGTCGTCGACGAGCGTGCCGCGTCCCTCCACGCAGACCGCGATCAGGAACGAGTCCGACGCCGCGAGGTCGAGCGCGAAAGGCGCGGTCAGATCGAGCAGCGAAGTGCGGAAATGGGGCGATGCCACCAGTTCGACTTCGCGGTTTGTCGCCCGCTCGTAGCGGGTGCGGTAGTCGGGTAGCACGGTGTAGTCTATGGCTTCCCGGGCCAGTTCGGTATGCAGCTGCCGCAGGTTGCCGTCGGCGTCGCGGCGATTGAAGTCGTAGATGCGGTAGGTCAGATCGGACGTCTGCTGGATTTCGGCTACCAACGAACCGGCGCCGATGGAGTGGATGCGTCCGGCGGGCAGATAGAAGACGTCGCCCGGAGCGATCGGGTAGTCGGTCAGCAGGTCGCAAATGGTGTCGTCGGCGACGCTGGCCGCATATTGTTCGGGAGTCGTGGTGCGGGCGAATCCCGAACGCAGGTGCGCCCCCTCGTCGGCTGCGACGACATACCACATTTCGCTTTTCCCGTTGGTATTGTGGCGCTTGCGGGCCAACTCGTCGCCCGGGTGCACCTGGATCGAAAGATCGAGTCGGGCGTCGATGAACTTCACCAAAAGCGGGAACCGGCAGCCGAAACGCTCGAAATTCCGCGCCCCCAGCAAGGCCGCTCCGTCGCGTGCGAGCAGCTCGGTCAGCGTCATGCCGGCGTCCGGCCCTTCGGCCACGACCGACATGGCGCCCTCCACCCCCGAAAGTTCCCAGCTTTCGCCTATCTGGCGTTGACTGGAGACGATCTGTTTGTAGGCGACGATCTTATCGCCGCCCCAGAGCATCGACTTGAGTATGGGGATGAATTTGTACATGTCCGGAACACAGGCTGCGGATGGTTGTACAAAAATAGCGAAAAATACCGAATCGCAGGCGGAATTTCCCTAAAGTTTCAAAGGCTCCTCCGCAAAATTACTCCGATTTATTTCGTTCGGGCCGATGGTTTTTTGCCGCAGTCTGCGGGGCACGCGTTTTTGCAGGGAGTCAAAGGAACGGCACGACCGCCGCGTTTTCGGCCCGCGACGTTATGATCGTCAGGTCGGGGATCGTGGTGCGGGTGTAGGTCGAAACGTCGTCGGTACCGGTCGCCGTCCATTTCATCGTCGTGGCGGTCAGTGCGCTGATCGCATACGAATTGCTCCAGGGCGTGCCGTCGTCGTAGCTGCCGCTGACGGTGGCCGATGCCGCGTCGAACGCGAATGTGCCCGTAAGCCGCTGGAATCCATGCGATACGATGTTCTGATAGAGCACGAACGTGAGGTTTTCGTCGATCCGCAGATAGACCTCCGCGCCGAATTCGCTGTCGACCGACCACTCCGTGAGATGCCATTCGCCGGCGAAATCTTTGACTCGGATGCCCTCTGCGGGTTGAGGCTCCTCCGGATTCGGCGTGTCGATCTTGCCGTTGTCGCCGTTGTCGCCGTTGTCGCCGCAGGCGCCGAGCACCAGCAGCAGCGCGAGCAGGGCGGATTTGCAGAATTTGTCCATATATAAAATATAGGTGTGACGTGTTTTTTTCGGGTTCCGGTCGTGCGGTTCGGCAGCGTGCCCCAGGTCGGGCGGTGCTCGTTGCGGCATATCTCTTGCCGTCGGTCGCCGATCTGCGATCGGATACGTACAAATATAGGGTTTCGGATCAAAATAACAAAGCGAAGACGATTTTTTCGAGGTTTTTGTGCGGTTTTTTCCGAAATATCTCTATCTTTATCCGCGTTCCGGAATGTTCCGGGCGGAAATCGACGATGCCGAGTATGAAAAAACTCCTCTTGTTCGCAACCCTTTTCGTTTGGGCTGCATGTACCGAAGACCGGATCGACCGGGATGCCGTCGTCGCCGGCGAAGCGACCGTTGCGTCCCCCCCCCGAGGTGCTATCCAGGGGCGGCTGGCCGTGTTCGTGTCGGAGGAGCTGGCCGAACGGATCGAGGCTTCTGCAGCCGTTGCGACCCGCAGCGGCGAGACGCTCACGCGTTCGGGCGTGGCTTCCATAGACGAGGTGCTCTATGCCGTCGGTGTGGAGCGCTTCGAGCGGATGTTTCCCTACGAGGAGCGGTTCGAGGAGCGTCATCGGGCTTTCGGGCTGCATCGGTGGTATGCGATCCGGTTCGATACCGCCGAGGATTTGGCTGCCGTAGCTGCATCGCTGGGCCGCATCGAGGGCATCGCCGACGTGCAGTATCGGCGGCGGATCAAGTCGCTGCGCGAGGGACGCATGGTGCCCGTCGCCGCGAATGCTGCGGGGCCGGCGACCCGGGTCGAAGCGCCCCAGAACGACCCGCTGCTCGGCAAACAGTGGCACTATCGCAATACGGGTGTGATCCGCAATACGGAAGACGGTTATAGCTTTCGGGCCAAATCGGGGGCCGACATCGACGTCTACGATGCTTGGAGCCTTTGTACGGGTGCGCCCGAGATCGTGGTCGCCGTGATCGACGAACCGGTGCAGTATACGCATGCCGACCTGGCGGCTAACATGTGGACGAATCCGAATGCCGGGAAAGACCCGCTCTACGGCAACGACCTCCACGGCTATAACTTTTGCAACAAGACCGACAAGATCGATTGGCAGTCGAACTATTACGACACCGAATACGAAATGTGGATTTATGCCGACCACGGCACCCATGTCGCCGGGACGATCGCCGCGGTCAACGGCAACAAGCAGGGTGTCTGCGGCATAGCGGGCGGCGAGAACGGCGCCGGCGGCGTGAAGATCATGACCTGCCAGATTCTCGACAGCGACGGCGACTATTCCGACGACGACGATGCCGCGGCGGCCCGGGCTTTCGTCTATGCCGCCGACCGGGGCGCACTGATCGCGCAATGCAGCTGGGGCTACGATACGGATATGCGCACCGAGGCCCAATGGACGAAGAACGACAACGGCGTCGAGAAGTCGGCGATCGATTATTTCATTGCAGTCGCCGGTACGGACGACCCTGCGTCGCCGTTGAGCGGCGGACTGGTCGTCTTCGCGGCCGGCAACGACGGCGATTTGGTGGGCGACCAGCTGATGTGGCCCGGGGCCTATGCGCCTACGGTAGCCGTGGCGTCGATGGCGCCCGATTTCACGCCGGCCTATTACACCGATTACGGTTCGTGGGTCGACATCACGGCGCCGGGCGGCGATTATCTTTTCGGCGAAGAGGGTGCGGTGTTGAGTACCATTCTCGACGACCCGTCCATGCGTTTTAGGGACGGACGGACCTCCGGCTACGGCTACATGCAGGGCACCTCGATGGCTTGTCCGCATGTCTCGGGCGTGGCTGCGCTCGGTCTGGCCCATGCTTCCCGGCTGGGGCGCCGCTATACGCTCGCCGAGTTCAAAACGCTGTTGCTCTCCGCTACCGGCGACATCGACACCTACATGAAAGGCACCAAGCCCTTCGTCGATGTCTACGGACGCTGGTCGACGCTCTCGCTGACCGGCTATCGTCGTAAGATGGGCGCCGGGTATGTCGACGCCTATCGGTTGTTGCTCGACATCCAGGGCGTGCCGAGCATCTATGTCGCGCGCGGCGCGGCGGCGCAGGTCGATCTTGCGGAGTATTTCGGTGCCGTGGCGAATACGGCTGTCTTCAAGGTCGAGACAACGCCCGAGACGGCGACCAAATTGGCGATGTCAGAGTTGAACGTACTCGGTGGCAAACTTTCGTTCTCGTGCGCCGAGACGGGCGTGGGTACGATCCGGGTGTCGACTTCGGTCGGCGGGACGGCGCTCGCCCGGGAACTGGCCCTGATCGTTCGCGAATCGGTGGCCGATAACGGCGGATGGTTGTAAAAACGACGTTATGGAGTGGAATCTTATCGTGCGGCTTTGCGTCGCGGGACTTTGTGGCACGGTCATCGGACTGGATCGCGAATATCGGGTCAAGGAGGCGGGATTCCGCACCCATTTTCTGGTGGCGCTGGGCAGCGCGCTGATCATGATCGTTTCGCAATACGGGTTCGAGGATTGGCTGGCGACTCACGACGGCATGCGTTTCGATCCGGGGCGCATCGCGGCCCAGGTGGTGAGCGGCATCGGTTTCATCGGCGCCGGCACGATCATTCTCCACCGGCGATTAGTGCGTGGTCTGACCACGGCCGCCAGCCTTTGGGCTACAGCCGGCATCGGCCTGGCCGCCGGCGCGCGAATGTACGAGTTGGCCGGAGCGGCGACGCTGCTGACGCTTTTCGGTCTGGAGGCCCTGTCGCTCTTTTTCGGCGGTCTGGGGCGCAAACGCATCATGATTGTCTACTCCTCGTCGCAGCGGGAGGCGCTCGACGCCATGTTCCAGCAGCTGCAGGCCTCCAAATATACGGTGATTTCCTACGAGGTCGAGGTGCAGCGGAATACCGAGGGCGCCACCTATCTCGCGACGTTGATCGTCCGGGCCAAAACCTCCACGGAGGCGGGCGAGTTCGTCGATTTGTTGCGAACGCACCCCGACATCACGGTCGAGCGCATCGTCTGAATCGTCAGAACCGGCGGCGCACTTCCCGCAAGACGCTCTCCTGCGCCATGTCGGCCGGGTTGGTGCCGGGCATGCCCTCGGGAATCTCTTCGCCCAGTTTTTCGAACAGTTCGATCCAGAATTGCGGCATCGTGCCGTCCGCAGCCCGGAAATTCATCGGTCGGGTCGGAAAAATCGGGTCGCCGTCCGGTCGACGGTAACTCTCCCATACTAATTCGCTGCAATACATCCTGTCGTTATCGGGCCGGAATGAATAGTCGTAAGGTCGCCCCATGAAGCTGCGGGCGCGGGCGACGGAGGCGGTGAGGCCGGTCGTATCTTTCAAGCGCATGGCCACCACGACCGCCCGGCCTTCGTGGCGGGCCGATTTGTCGAGGAATTCATGCAGCGCCGTCATCCGCACACCGCCGGGCGAGGTCGCCTCCAGCACCGAATCTCCCCCGGCGCAGCAGACGGCGATCCCCACGTGGGTGAACGGCAGCGGAGCGTTTTCGCCCGTCGCGGCTGCAATGGCGCCGCTCATGGCCGATTCCCGCCCTACCTGAAACAGCAGGTCGCCCGTGCGGAGCGGGTGGCAGGCCGCCGATGCTGCGAGCATACCTATATATAATATCGACTTCTTCATGACGCTTGCGGTTTTTCAGGGTGGAATGCAAATATATTAAAAAATTTCGACAAATAACTTTCTGACTTTTAGCGCGGTGTGGAAAGCGGCGCGAAAGTGGCGTAAAAAAGTGCGGGAAATATTTGGAAATAACATGCCGAAACCTGTATCTTTGCACCCGCTTCGCAAGAAAAAGGGTTCATGCTCGGCTTGCGGAAAGGTTCTGAAAAAGTTTTGAAAAAAGTTCCGGATTCTTTTGGAGTTTCTGAAATTTGATTTACCTTTGCACCCGCTTCGACGAAGACGGTTTTCGTCGGAAACGAAGCCTGCCGGGTTTCGACTCGACGAAATGAGGTTCTGAAAATTTTTTCTGAAAAATCTTCCGAAAAGATTTGGTGGTTTCAGAAAAGGTCTTTACCTTTGCACCACTTTCCGCTGTGAGAATCGGCGGTCGGAACGAGGAGGGGCGACCCTCCGGAAACGAACAGAAATCGTTCTTTATAGCAATATATCGAACAACGTTCTTTGAAGTATTTGAGCAGCTATAGTTTTTCTCTCTCTTCGGAGAGTGATTTCAAACAATTACCTTTGAGATTAGAGCGAAAGATCTAAAACAATCATTTTATACAATGGAGAGTTTGATCCTGGCTCAGGATGAACGCTAGCGGCAGGCTTAACACATGCAAGTCGAGGGGCAGCATATGAGTAGCAATACTTATGATGGCGACCGGCGGACGGGTGCGTAACGCGTATGCAACCTACCCATTACAGGGGGATAACATTGAGAAATCGGTACTAATACCCCATAACATTCCGAGAGGCATCTCTTGGGGTTGAAAACTTTGGTGGTAATGGATGGGCATGCGTTGTATTAGTTAGTTGGTAGGGTAACGGCCTACCAAGACTACGATACATAGGGGGACTGAGAGGTTAACCCCCCACATTGGTACTGAGACACGGACCAAACTCCTACGGGAGGCAGCAGTGAGGAATATTGGTCAATGGACGGAAGTCTGAACCAGCCATGCCGCGTGCAGGAAGACGGCTCTATGAGTTGTAAACTGCTTTTGTACGAGGGTAAACTCGGGTACGCGTACCCGACTGAAAGTATCGTACGAATAAGGATCGGCTAACTCCGTGCCAGCAGCCGCGGTAATACGGAGGATTC
>CAMWJM010000061.1 GCA_947174575.1 uncultured Alistipes sp.
GCGCCTACGTCGACAACCCCGACATCACGGGCGAGGAGCTCCTGCAGTACGTCAAGGGCCCCGACTTCCCCACGGGCGGCATCATCTACGGCTACGAGGGGGTCCGGGAGGCCATGCTCACGGGCCGCGGCCGCGTCGTCATGCGCGCCCGCACCGAGATCGAGCATACGCCCTCGGGCCGCGAGTGCATCGTCATCACCGAGATTCCCTACATGGTCAACAAGGCCGAGATGATCAAGAAGATCGCCGACATGATCAACGAGAAGAAGATCGAGGGCATCTCTTACATCAACGACGAATCCGACCGCAACGGTCTGCGCATCATCGTCATCCTCAAGCAGGACGCCGTGGCGAGCGTGGTGCTGAACAACCTGTTCAAGAATACGCCGCTGCAGACTTCGTTCGCCGTGAACAACATCGCGTTGGTGGGCGGGCGGCCGCAGCTATTGTCGATGCGCGATCTGATCCGCCACTTCGTCGATCATCGCCACGATGTCGTCGTGCGCCGTGCGCGCTACGACAAGCGCAAGGCCGAGGAGCGTCTGCACATCGTCCAGGGTCTTTTGATCGCCCAGGACAACATCGACGAGATCGTGCACATCATCCGCTCGTCGCAGACGCCCGACGCCGCCAAGCAGACCATGATCGAGCGCTTCGCTCTGTCGGACATCCAGGCTTCGGCCATCATCGAGATGCGTCTGCGCGCCCTCACGGGGTTGGAGCACGGCAAGCTCATCGCCGAGCGCGACGAGTTGATGAAGTTGATCGCCCATCTGGAGGAGGTGCTGGGGAGCGAAGCCCTGCAGCTGCAGATCATCAAGGCCGAGCTGGCCGAGATCAAGGAGAAATACGGCGACGAACGCCGCTCGGAGATCGTCTACGCCTCCGAGGAGTTCAACCCCGAGGATTTCTATGCCGACGACGACATGGTCATCACCATTTCGCACATGGGCTACATCAAGCGTACGCCGCTGGCCGAGTACCGCACGCAGAACCGCGGCGGCGTCGGCGCCAAGGGCAGCGCCACGCGCGACGAGGATTTCATCGAGCACATCTATGTAGCTTCGATGCACAACACCATGCTGTTCTTCACCGAGAAGGGCCGCTGCTACTGGCTCAAGGTCTACGAGATTCCCGAGGGCGCCCGCTCGTCCAAGGGCCGCGCTATCCAGAACGTCATCCGCATCGAGCCGGACGACAAGGTGCGGGCTTATATCAATGTCAAGCGTCTCGACGACCAGGAATATGTCGACAACAACTTCATCATCATGTGTACCAAGGACGGTACGATCAAGAAGACCAAGTTGGAGGCCTACTCGCGTCCGCGGCAGAACGGCGTCAACGCCATCGTCATCCGCGAGGGCGACCAGCTCATCGAGGCCAAGCTCACGAGCGGTGCCGCCGAGGTGATGATCGCTGCCAAGGAGGGCAAGGCCATCCGCTTCAACGAGGCCACGGTACGCCCGATCGGACGTGTCGGCGCCGGCGTGCGCGGCATTTCGCTGGAGGGCGACGACGAGGTGGTCGGCATGATCTGCATCGAGCCGGACGACAAGCGCGACGTGTTGGTGTTGAGCGAGAACGGCTACGGCAAGCGTACCGATCTCGACGAATACCGCATCACCAACCGCGGCGGCAAGGGCGTCAAGACGATCAATATCACCGAGAAAACCGGCAAGCTCATTGCTATCCAGTCCGTGACGGACGAGAACGATCTGATGATCATCAACCGTTCGGGTCTGACGATCCGCACCTCCGTCGAGCAGATCCGCCTGGCGGGCCGTGCCACGCAGGGCGTGCGCATCATCAACCTGCGCGAGGGCGACGCTATCGCTTCGGTCATGGCCGTGCCGGCCTCCGACGACGAGCCTGAAACGCAGGATGTAGCGAACGGTGCTCCGGGCGTCGACGTCGGTTCCGGGGCGGAATCCGTTGCGGATCGGCAGGATATGTCCGACGATGCGCCGGCGTCCGACGAGCAGTAGAACAATGCAACTTTAAAATTCGATAGTATGAAAAAAACGATTTGTATGGCTTTCGCTGCGCTGCTGTTCGCCGCGCCCATCGCGAATGCCCAGAAAGTGAACGAATCGGCTTTCCTGGCCAAGGTGCAGAAGAGCGATGCCGATATCGCCGATGTCAAGAAGAACGCCAAGGCTTCGACCTGGATCAACCGCGGCAAGCTGTTCTGCGACATCGCCGCCGCTCCTACGAAAGACCTCTTCATCAACATGGACGCCGCGCTGATGAAGCTGGCCGTGGGCGAACCCGCCTCCATGAGCGATGCCCAGATCGGCGGTCAGGCGTGCGAGGCTTGGGAGTATCCCTATTTCACGGCTTATGTCCGCGACAACAAGCTCGTCACCTGGAAGCAGAAGAAAGCGATCCTCGCCGATGCTCCCGCCAAGGCGATCGAGGCTTTCAACAAGGCCTACGAGTTGGATCCCAAGTCGGGCGAGAAGGTGAAGTCCGGTTTGAAGCAGGTCAGCGACTACTGCTCGCAGGTGGGTAACGCCGGTCTCGATTCGGGCGATTATGTCGGTGCCGCCGATGCCTATGCCCAGGCGTTCTGCGCCCAGTCCGGCCCCGCTTACGGCGCCGCCGATCCCGCTTTGTTGTACTATGCCGGCTATCTGCGCACCGTCGACGGCGCTACGCATCCCGAGTCGTTCGCCATGGGCGCCGATTATCTCAATAAGGCGCTCGATCTGGGCTATGCCGACGAGGAGGGCAACATCTACTACTATCTGTTCCATTGCTACTATGGTCAGAAAGCCGCCGATTCGGCTTTCGTCACCCGTGCCAAGGACGCCTTGCTTACCGGTATCGAGAAGTTCCCCAAGAACGAGCGTATCCTCGACGGCCTGATGCAGCTCTACACCACCGAAGAGGGCGTGGGCGACCCGGCCGATCTGGTGGCCATGATCGACGGTGCCCTGGCCGAGAACCCCGACAACATTGATCTGTGGTTCGGTCGCGGCCGTACGTTCTATGCACTGAAGAACTACGACGAGAGCATCGCGTCGTTCGCCAAGGTCGTGGAGCTGCAGCCCGAGATGTTCGAGGGCAACTACTATCTGGGCGTCTTCTACACCATCAAGGGCGATGCCCTGAACAAGGAGCTGAACGAGAAGCAGTATAGCAGCCAGGCTGCCTACGACGCCGATCTGCAGGCCGTCAATGCGGTGTACCTCGCCGCTGTGCCCTGGTTCGAGAAGGCCCACCAGATCAAGCCCCAGGATGTCGACACGCTCGAATTCCTCAAGCAGCTCTGCTTCCGCCTGCGCGACGAGGAGGGCATCATGGACAAGTACAACGTCTACAACACGCTCTACAAGCAGGCCAAAGGCCTCGAATAGAGGATATAATTTCAATTAAATAAAAAGGAGGCTGCGAAGCCTCCTTTTTTATGCCCTGTTGAAAACGGCGAATCTACAGAATTTACAAAACTTGCGTAATTCGCAGAATTAGGGGTTGTATTACTGCATTACTTTTACTTTACTGTATTACTGTTTGCTTATTGCTGTTGAGGATTTGTTATTTCGCCGCTTTTTGCTTTTTTGCTATTTGCCGATTTTCACTTCCAGCGGCGTCGCCAGTTCTTCGGCCGTGCGAGACGTGAGTTCCGTCCATTCGTCCATGTCGGTCACGCCGCCTTTGCTCCAGCCCGAACCGGTGTAGTAAACCAGCGGTTCGCCGTCGTGCGTCGTGCGTACGGCCAGCGAGTGGCCCAGCATGTTCTGCAGAATCTTGGCTCCCGGCAGCAGGATCGACAGATAGATGTCGCCGTCGCTGACCGGATCGGCCGAGTCGGAGGCCGCCTCGCAGAGGGCGAACCAGCCTTTGCCCGCTGCGAAATGTTTCACGTCGTGGCGTACGACACCCGCCGCGATCGGCAGCTCGTCCATGCCCGTGTAGCGGTTTTCCATGCGCGTGAAGCGCGTGCCGGCATCCAGCGTGATGATCTTCACCAGCGACACCTGCGTGCCGTCGACGTCGAACGGGGCATAGGTCAGCTCCACCGTCGTGCGGATCGGGCCGTTGTCGAGCGTGCGCTGCGTGGCGTAGTTGTGACCCATCGGCCAGAGCTTGCCCGCCACGAACGGCAGCGAAGCGCCGGCACCCAGCGTCACGCCCACCTTGTAGCAGTCCATGCCGTCGCCGTAGTCGTGGTGGTACTGGCCGCGGGCATAGCGCTCGTCGATCACCAGCCGGTCGGTCGACTTCACCCATACGTCGATCCCCGGCGTGATGAGTTTCTCGGGCGAGGTCTCCAGTGCCGGGCCATAGAGGCGGTAGGCCACCTTGTCGTTCTCCCACGCATAGTCGTCGTAGCGCTCGGGCACCTGACGTCCGTAGGCTTTGGAGGGGTACTCCTCGCGTTCGCCCTTGCGGATCGTGAAGCGCAGCGTCTCGCCCGGTGCGGCGTCGGTCTGGAAGAGCAGCGACTGCGGCTCCTCGTGCCCGGCATAGATCACCTGCGAGGGTACTTGTGCGCGGTTGCCGTCGAGCACCACTGCGTTCTCGGGCGTCAGGCCGCGCAGCGAGGCCAACTCGCTCCAGGCGATCTCCACGTTTTGCGCGGTGCGGGGCGTTTGCGACGGATTGGTCACCTCGACCTGCAATCCGCCGGTGCAGGAGGCCAGCGCCAGGGCGGCCGCCCACAGAATCGTTTTGTAGTTCATGGCGTAAAAGGTTTTTCGGGTTTCGTGCGGCAAAATTACGGACTTTTCCCAAAAGGGTCAATCGAAACGGCAAATATTATACTTAATTTGGTAAATTTTCGTATTGCCGATTCGAGAGATTTTGTTAATTTTACGTTCGGAAAAAACTACATACCGATATGAAACAGTTCAACGACGACAATTTCCTGTTGCAGACCCCTGCGGCCGATCGGCTTTATCACGAGCACGCGGCCAAGATGCCGATCATCGACTACCACTGCCACCTCATTCCCGAGTATGTGGCTTCGAACCACCGCTTCGACAACCTGTCGAAGATCTGGCTGGAGGGCGACCACTACAAGTGGCGCGCCATGCGCACCAACGGTGTCGACGAGCGCTACTGCACGGGCAAGGATACCACCGACTGGGAGAAGTTCGAGAAGTGGGCCGCTACGGTGCCTTACACCATGCGCAACCCGCTCTACCACTGGACGCACCTGGAGTTGAAGACGGCGTTCGGCGTCACGAAACTGTTGAACCCCTCTACGGCCCGCGAGATCTACGACGAGTGCACCGAGAAGCTGCAGAAGCCCGAGTTCTACGCCCGCGGCCTGATGCAGCACTATAATGTCGAGGTCGTTTGCACGACCGACGACCCCGTCGATTCGCTCGAACACCACATCAAGGTCGCCCAGGACGGTTTCGCCGTGCGCATGCTGCCCACGTGGCGCCCCGACAAGGCCATGGCCGTGGAGGTGCCCGCCAACTTCAAGGCCTACATGACGAAGCTCTCCGAGGTCTCGGGCGTCGAAATCCGCAAGTTCTCCGACGTGATCGACGCGCTGCGCGTGCGCCACAAGTTCTTCGAGCAAGTCGGCTGCCGCCTTTCCGACCACGGCATCGAGGAGTTCTACGCCGAGGATTATACGCAGGCCGAGATCGACGCCATTTTCGACAAGGTGTTCGGCGGCAAGGAGCTTTCGCGCGAGGAAATCCGCAAGTATAAAACGGCCATGATGGTCGAGTTCGCCGTCATGGATCACGAGACGGGCTGGACGCAGCAGTTCCACTACGGCGCTATCCGCGACAACAATTCTCGCATGTTCAAGCAGTTGGGTCCCGACACGGGCTTCGACTCGATCGGCGACTTCACCGTGGGCAAGGCCATGTCCAAGTTCTTCGACATGCTCGACCGCGACGACAAGCTCACCAAGACGATCATCTACAACCTCAACCCCCGCGACAACGAGCTGGTGGCCACCATGCTGGGCAACTTCCAGGACGGCCGCTACGGCGCCGGCAAGATCCAGTTCGGCTCGGGCTGGTGGTTCCTCGACCAGAAGGACGGCATGGAGAAGCAGATGAACGCCCTCTCGACGCTGGGCCTCTTGAGCCGCTTCGTGGGCATGCTCACCGACTCGCGCTCGTTCCTTTCGTATCCGCGCCACGAGTATTTCCGCCGTACGCTCTGCAACCTGCTGGGCAACGACATCGAGCAGGGGCTGCTGCCCGCTTCGGAGATCGACTTCATCGGCCGCGAGATCGTCGAGGGCGTATGTTACCGCAACGCTAAAAATTATTTCAAATTCTAAAATCCCTATAACCCTATGAAAATCGTTACTTTGGGTGAAATCATGCTGCGCCTTTCGACGCCCGGCAACACCCGTTTCGTGCAGTCCGATTCGTTCGATGTCGTCTATGGCGGCGGCGAGGCCAACGTGGCCGTGAGCTGCGCCAACTACGGCCACGACGCCTATTTCGTCACCAAGCTGCCCAAGCACGAGATCGGCCAGTCGGCCGTCAATGCGCTGCGCAAGTACGGCGTCAAGACCGACTTCATCGCTCGCGGCGGCGACCGCGTGGGTATCTACTACCTCGAAACCGGTGCTTCGATGCGTCCCTCGAAGGTGATCTACGACCGCGCCCATTCGGCTATCGCCGAGGCCGACGCTTCGGACTTCGATTTCGATGCTATCATGGAGGGTGCCCAGTGGTTCCACTGGTCGGGCATCACGCCGGCCATTTCCGACAAGGCCGCCGAACTGACGAAGCTGGCTTGCGAAGCCGCCAAGCGTCACGGCGTGACGGTTTCGGTCGACCTCAATTTCCGCAAGAAGCTCTGGACTAAAGAGAAAGCCCAGTCGATCATGCGTCCCCTGATGCAGTATGTCGACGTCTGCATCGGCAACGAGGAGGACGCCGAGCTGTGCCTCGGTTTCAAGCCCGACGCCAATGTCGAGGGCGGCGAGACCAACGCCGAGGGCTACAAGGGCATCTTCAAGCAGATGGCCGAGACGTTCGGGTTCAAATATGTGATTTCGACCCTGCGCGAGTCGTTCTCCGCCACGCACAACGGCTGGAAAGCCATGATCTACAACGGCAAGGAGTTCTACGAGTCGAAGCGCTACGACATCGACCCGATCATCGACCGCGTAGGC
>CAMWJM010000062.1 GCA_947174575.1 uncultured Alistipes sp.
GTCAACCTGACGCTCGAAATCTATGTCGACGACGAACCGCAGCCGGCGCCCGTGCACTTCGACTATCCCTCGGTCGCAGGCCGTACGCCCGTGATCGTCGTGGGTTCCGGGCCGGCGGGGCTGTTCGCAGCGCTGCGGCTCATCGAACTGGGGTTGCGGCCCATGCTGCTGGAGCGGGGGCGCGACGTCTCGGCCCGCAAGGTCGACATCGCGCAGATCAACCGCAACGGCCCGGTCGACCCCGATTCCAACTACGCTTTCGGCGAGGGCGGCGCCGGCACCTTCTCCGACGGCAAACTCTTCACTCGCAGCAAGAAACGCGGCGACTACAACAAGGCGCTGCAGACCCTCGTGTTCCACGGCGCCACGCCCGAAATCCTCTACGAGGCCCATCCCCACATCGGCACCGACCGCCTGCCGGGGATCATACGCAACATCCGCCGCACGATCGTCGATGCGGGCGGCGAAATACACTTCGAAAAGCGAGTCACCGACTTCGAGATCGAAGGCGACCGCATCGTCGGCGTCCGATGCGGCGACGAGCGGATCGAAGCCGCTGCCGTGGTGCTGGCCACGGGCCATTCGGCCCGCGACATCTACGAACTGCTCCACCGCCGGGGCGTGCGTCTCGAAGCCAAGCCTTTCGCCATGGGCGTGCGCATCGAGCACCCCCAGGCGCTGATCGACTCGATCCAATACCATTGCGAAAGCCGCGGCGAATATCTCCCTGCGGCGGCCTATTCGTTAGTGAGTCAGGAGCGCGGCCGCGGCGTCTATTCGTTCTGCATGTGTCCAGGCGGCTTCATCGTCCCGGCCATGACCGACGCCGCGCAGTCGGTGGTCAACGGCATGTCGCCCAGCGGCCGCACGTCGCCCTATGCCAATTCGGGCATCGTGACCGAAGTGCGGCTCGCCGACTTCGAGCACCTACGCGCCGAGTGGGGCGAGCTGGCCGGGCTGAAGTTCCAGCAGCAGTTCGAAGAACAAGCCCGTAAATACGGCGGCGGGCACCAGATCGCCCCGGCGCAGCGCGTGACCGACTTCGTGGCCGGCCGGGCCAGCGGCACGCTCCCCGCGACCTCTTATATTCCGGGCATCGTGCCATCGCGGCTCGACCGCTGGATGCCGCCGTTCATCGCCGAGAGTCTGCGCTCCGGCATCGCCACGTTCGGGCGCCGTATGCGGGGCTTCGCGACAGACGAAGCCATAGTAGTCGGAGTAGAGTCGCGCACCTCGTCGCCCGTGCGCATCCCGCGCGACCCCGCGACGCTCATGCACCCCGCGACGGCCGGACTCTTCCCCACGGGCGAAGGAGCCGGATATGCCGGAGGCATCATCTCCGCAGCGCTCGACGGCGAGCGCATCGCCGAAGCCGTAAAAAACTACATCCACCCAACCCCATGCAACCCCAAGTAAGCGTCATTATCCCGGTCTACAATTTAGAGTCCTACATCGATGCGTGTCTCGGGTCGGTCGCCGCCCAGACGTTCACCGACTTCGAAGCGATCGTCATCGACGACGGCTCGACCGACGGTTCCTACGAACTCCTGAAACGCCGCGCCGACCACGATCCGCGCATCATCGTCATCCGCAAACCCAACGAAGGCGTGGCCAAAGCCCGCGAAACGGCACTCGAACACGCCCGAGGTCGTTATATCTGCTTTCTCGACGGCGACGACCTCTGGGAACCCGACATGCTGGAACGGCTGACCTCTGCGATCGAGGAAACGGGAAAAGGTTACGACATCGTATGCTGCGACTACAAACGCATCTCGCCGGGAAAGGGTGAATCGCCCGTATGCAGTCAGCACGGACAGGATCTCGCGGGCGAGGAATTTCTGATACGCACGCTCGCCATGAGCGATTCGGTGGCGCTCTGGGCACGACTCTATCGCCGCGAACTCTTCGCCGGGCTGCACCACTATCCCATGCGGCAGGGACAGGATTTGCTGCTCAACATACAGATCGGCTGCCGCCGCCCCCGCGTGCATCACATCGACTATGTGGGTTACGGCTATGTGCAGCGTGCCGGCTCCTCCATTCGCCGCAAACCCGATTTCGACTATTGCTGCGCATTCGCCGCGAAGGTGGAAGCTATTCTTTCGGCCCACGCAACAGAGTTCGGCGACCGGATCGAATGGCTGCGTCTGCTCAATGCCGTATGGTGGTATGCAGGTTATGTTTCGCGCAGCAGCAACCCCTGGAAGGGCGATACGCCTTTTGCCGCATGGGTACGCCGAGGTGCGGTGCGCTATCGCAAGGAGCTGCTGGCCCATCATGCGCCGATACGGTTGTTCATGATCCGCATGGACGGCCGCCGCTGGCTGCGTCCAGCGATTATCGTCCTGGGAACCCTGCTGCGGTGGAAACAGAGTATCGAGCGGCGGATGACCCGTTGACACAGTGCGATATGGAGCGAAACGTTACGATTTTTCAGATTTTCCCCTCGGCGACATGGGGCGGCGGCGAACAATTCGTGGCCGACCTGTCGCGGCGCCTCATAGCCGACGGACAGATAGTCGTACTTATTGCGCGGCGCAGTCGAGCCATTGCCGAACATACGACCGATATCGATGCCCCGTTTTACCGGCTGCCGCTCAAAGGAGTTGCAGACCTCTTTTCGGCGGTGCGGCTGGCCCGACTGATCGTCCGACATCGCCCGGCAGTGATTCATGTCCACCATTTTAAGGACGCGTTCACGGCGCTCTATGCGCGGGCTTTGAGCCGGATTTTCGGCGTTCGGCCGCGGATCGTGCTGACGCGCCACCTGGTGCGGCCGGCCAAGGGCGGGCCGCTTCATCGGTGGATGTATCGCTCGGTCGACCGGTTCGCATTCGTGTCGGAATTAGCTCGAAAAGCGTTTTTTTCGTCGAAGCCGGCGCTCGATTGCAATCGGACTACGGTGATTCTCAACAGTTCGCCCGACGCGCGCCTGAAAGGCGAGGCCCTCGATTTGCGAAAAACTTACGGAATCGCCCCCGACACTCCCATTCTGCTCTTTTGCGGGCGGCTCGTCGCCGAAAAAGGCTGCGACGTCCTGCTGCGGGCCTGCGCCCGATTGGGAGAACGATGCTGCGTACTCTTTTTCGTCGGAGGAACCGACGACGAAGCCTACCTTTCGTCGCTCCGGACGCTGGCAGCCGCTCTGCCGCCGGGAATCCGGGTGGAGTTTCCCGGATTCAGAACGGGCATCGGCGCTTGGCTCGCGCAAGCCGACCTTTGCGTGCAGCCCTCGGTGGTGGCCGAGGCGGGGAGTCTGACGGTCATCGAGGCGATGCAGGCCGGATGCGCCGTCGTCGCCTCCGATAACGGCTCGCAACCCGAATACATCGAAGAGGGTCGGACGGGACTGCTGGTACCTCCCGGCGACGAAGAGGCCCTTGCCGCAGCCATAGCACGGCTGCTCGACGATGCGGAGTTGCGCCGTGCGATGGGCGAAGCGGCCCGGCGTCGTTTCGACGAGCAGCTCTCCTACGAACATTTCTATCGCAAATACCTTGCGCTCTATGACGAATAAGCCGCTCACGATCGCTTACGATGCCAAGCGCATCACCCACAACGCCACGGGGTTGGGCAACTACGGCCGCATGATGATCGAGGCCCTGGCCCGTTTCGCGCCGCAGAACCGCTATCTGCTCTGCACGCCCGACCCGGGGCGCGACGACCTGCGCAACCGGCTGCCGCAGACGCCGCAGATCGAGTTCCGCTATCCGCGACGCCCGCGCAAGGGGATCAGCAAGGCGCTGTGGCGGTCGTTCGGCATCGTCCGGGAGCTGCCGGCCGACGTTTCGCTGTTCCACGGACTGGCGGGTGAGCTGCCGTTCGGGCTGCGCCGGGCGGGGGTGAAATCGGTGGTCACGATCCACGACCTGATCTTCCTGCGCTTCCCGGCCTACTACAAATGGATCGACCGCACGATCTACGCCTACAAATACCGCAAGGCCTGCCGACAGGCCGACCGCATCGTCGCCATCAGCGAGGCGACCAAGCGCGACATCATCTCTTTCTTCGGCATAGCCCCCGAAAAAATCGACGTGGTATACCAGGGCTGCGACGAGAGTTTCAAACACGAAGTGCCGGAGGCGACGAAACGCACCGTACGCGAAAAGTACGAACTGCCGGAGCGCTATATATTATATGTCGGCAGCATCGAGGAGCGGAAAAACCTGCTGCTCGTGGTGCAGGCCGCAGCCCGGATGAAAGAACCGACGGAAATCGTGGCCATAGGCAAGCGTACGCCCTACACGGCCGAAGTGGAAAAATATGCAGCGCAAAACGGACTGTCCGAGCGGCTGCACATCTTCGACCGGGTGGAGTTCGCCGAGCTTCCGGCGTTCTACGCCATGGCCGATCTCTTCGTCTATCCCTCGCGGTTCGAGGGGTTCGGCATCCCGATGATCGAGGCGGCCTCGTGCGGCGTGCCGACCATCGGCGCCACGGGGTCGTGTCTGGAGGAGGCGGGCGGCCCGGATGCGGCCTATGTCGACCCCGACGATCCGCAGGCGCTGGCCGAAAAAATAGAAGAGATCCGCGCCGACGAAGCGCTGCGCCGCCGCATGATCGACGCGGGCCGCGCATATGTCGCCCGCTTCGAACCCGAAGCGGTCACCGCCGACCTGCTGAACGTGTACGAGCAGGTCGCCCGGCACGAACAAACTCGAAAAACCGAAAAACGATGAAAAAACTCGGACTGCTGCTCGTTCTACTCTGCGCGACACCCGGCATCCGGGCCGCCCGACCCGACGCCGGCGACCTGAAACTGCGCTATGAACAACCGGCCGCCCGCTGGGAGGAGGCGCTTCCGCTGGGCGACGGCCGCGTGGGCGCGATGGTCTTCGGCAGCCCGCGGCACGACGAATTCCAGCTCAACGAAGAGACCGTCTGGGCCGGGTCGCCCTACGACAACACCAATCCGGCCGCACGGGAAGCACTGCCGGAGATCCGCCGTCTGCTGTTCGAGGGTCGGAACCGCGAGGCGCAAGCGCTGTGCGGGCAGGCGATCTGCTCGCCCGCGGGGGCCAACGGTATGCCCTACCAGACGGTGGGGTCGCTCGAACTCGACTTCGAAAACATCGCAGAGTACTCCGACTATCGCCGGGAACTGGACATCGCCCGGGCTGTCGCTACGACGCGGTTTACCTCCGGCGGCGTGGACTATATGCGCGAAGCGTTCGTCTCGCTGGCCGACCGGCTGCTGATCGTCCGCCTGACGGCATCGAAGAAGCAACGCATCTCGTTCACGGCCCGCTACACCACCCCTTATCCCGAGGATCGGATCGTCCGTTCGGCCTCCGGTCGCTGCCTGCGGCTCGACGGTCGGGCCGATGACCACGAAGGCATCGAGGGGAAAGTGCGTTTCACGGCCATCGCCCGCATCGAACCGGAGGGCGGCGAGATCGAAATCGTGTCGGACAGCACGATGCGGGTGTCGGGAGCCGACCGGGCGACGATCTATGTCTCGATCGGCACGAACTTCGTCGATTATAAAGACGTCTCGGGTGACGCGGAGCAGCAAGCCCGGCACTACCTGTCGGGTACCCCGCAAAACTATCGCCGCGCGCTGCGGGAGCATGAAAAACGCTATCGGAACTATTTCGACCGGGTGTCGCTCGATCTGGGCCGCACGCCCCAGGCCGACAAACCGACCGACGTGCGGCTGCGCGAATTCGCCGCGGCGTTCGACCCGCAGCTGGCGGCGCTCTACTTCCAGTTCGGGCGCTACCTGTCGATCTGCAGCTCGCAGCCGGGCGGTCAGGCGGCCAACCTGCAAGGCATCTGGAACCGCCAGCGCCATGCGCCCTGGGACGGGAAATACACCACCGACATCAACGTGGAGATGAACTACTGGCCGGTCGAGGTCGCCAATCTGGCCGAAATGCACGAACCGTTCGTCGATCTGGTGAAACACACGGCCGAGCAGGGCCGCCGCGCCGCCGCCATGTACGGCTGCCGAGGCTGGACGCTGCACCACAACACCGACATCTGGTGTGCGACCGGGGCGGTCGACGGCCCGAAATACGGTATCTGGCCCACGTGCAACGCGTGGTTTTGCCAACATCTGTGGGACCGCTATCTCTTTTCCGGCGACAAGAAATATCTGGCCGAGGTCTATCCCCTCATGCGCGACGCCTGCCGCTTCTACCTCGACTTCCTGACGGTCGATCCCCGCACCGGCCATCGGGTCGCGGCACCGTCGTACTCGCTGGAAAACGCGCCCCGGGTCGACGGCAAACGCTCGTTCGTGGTGGTGGCCGGCACGACGATGGACAACCAGATGATCCACGACCTTTTCAGCAACACGCTGGAAGCCGCGGCGATCGTGGGCGAAGAACCGCGTTTCGCCGACAGCCTGCGCACCGCGCTCGGCGATCTGTCCCCGATGCGGATCGGGCGCTGGGGCCAGCTGCAGGAGTGGCAGGAAGACTGGGACGACCCACAAGACCGGCACCGCCACACCTCGCATTTGTGGGGACTCTACCCGGGTCGTCAGATCACCGCCGACCGCCCGGCGCTCATGCAGGCGGCACGCACCACGCTGGAGGGGCGCGGCGACCACTCGACGGGTTGGTCGATGGGGTGGAAAGTCTGCTTCTGGGCGCGTCTGCTCGACGGCGACCATGCCTACCGTCTGATCGCCGAACAACTGCAGCCCGTCGCCGACGACCGCGGACAGAACGGCGGCACCTATCCCAACCTGTTCGACGCCCATCCGCCGTTTCAGATCGACGGCAACTTCGGTTGCACGGCGGGCATGGCCGAAATGCTGGTGCAGAGCCACGCCGGAGCCGTGCATCTGCTGCCGGCGTTGCCCGGGGTCTGGTCGCAAGGCCGGGTCGGAGGACTTCGCTGCCGGGGCGGATTCACGATCGACGACATGCGCTGGGCCGACGGGAAGCTGCAGTGCGTGAAAATCACCTCGACGGCAGGCGGCACGCTGCGTATCCGCACGGCGACGCCCCTGAAGCAAAAGGGCCGGAAGCTGCCCCTCGCCACGCAGTCCGCATGCCCCAATCCGCTGCTGCGCGCCCAGCCCGTACGCGACCCGATCCGTTCGCC
>CAMWJM010000063.1 GCA_947174575.1 uncultured Alistipes sp.
CCTTGTGTCTGATCTCGGCCACGTCGCCGTAGCGTCCCGTGGTAAAAAGCGCGTTGGACGCCCCGGCCAGGGCGTCCAACACTTTGAAGCCTATGTTGTGGCGGGTTTCGGCATATTCGGCGCCGATGTTGCCCAGCCCAACGATGAGGTATTTCATGCCGCGTCAGCGATTATTTGCCTTCGGCAGCGGCGGCACCGCGCGAAGCACGGGTCACGCGCACGGCGCAGACGGCCGTCGTGGCGGGCGTGACGAACTTGATGTTCTCGAACTGCAGGTCGCCTACGAAGATCGTCTTGCCCACGCCCAGCGGCGTTACGTCGACGACGATTTCGTCGGGCAGGTTCTCCACCAGCGCGCTCACCGTGAGCTTGCGGGCCGACAAAGCCAACTTACCGCCGACCTTCACGCCCTCGGCGTTACCGGTCAGACGCACCGGAATGGCGATCGACACGGGCTTGCCCGCAGCGATGCGGTAGAAATCGAGGTGCAGAATCTCCTCGCGGACGGGGTGGAACTGCGCTTCGCGCAACACGGCTTTCTCGGTCTTGCCGCCGAAATCGAACTCCACGATGTAGGAGTTGGGGGTGTAGATCAGCGGTTTGATCTCGCGGGGATCCACCGAGAACGACACGGTTTCGCCGTTGCCGCACAGCACGCAGGGGATCAGACCCTCGCGGCGAACGGTCTTGGCGGCTTTCTTGCCGAACTCCTTGCGCTCGGTCGCCTTGACAGTGATGGTTTTCATAATGCTTTGTGTTTTTTGATTGTTACCGTCGGCGGTTCTCAACACGGCCTCGGGGGCCGCATCCCATTTCCGCCTGTTTTCGGGCACAAAGATAGGAAGAAAATTCACAATTTACAATGCACGATTCATAATTGCGGATTTTAAAGAGCGTTTCGGGCGACATCGGGGCGAATAAATAAATTGTGAATTGTGCATTATGAATTATGAATTCTCGAACAACTCCCACCCCCTTTCCACCTCGGCCATGTCGGCGGCGACGCCGTTTTCCACCCGGGAGATCGCTGCGGCTATGGGCACCATCGTCCGGCGGTCGCGGGTGTCGATGACCTCGTCGGGCGCGATGCCCGTAGAACGGGCTACGGCTCGGATGTAGGCTTCGGTGCGGTTTTCGGTGGGCGGTGCCCAGCGGGCGATCATCGCGGCAATGGTGTCGAGACCGTGACGCGTGCGATAAGTGTTCAGCAAAACGAAGATCGCCCGATAGCCCCAGGCGAGCGATTCGAACTGCTTGAACGCCGGGTCGCGCGAGGGGCGCACCTCACCTCGGTAACGGTCGACGGATCGGCGGATGTTGCCCGGGTTGCAGTTAGCGAGTCCGCGTGCCATGGTCGGGAAGAATGAGGCCGCTTTCGATCGAACAGCGGGCCGTGGAGTCGCCGTCGGGATCGTATTCGGGGAAGTCGGACGGGTGGGTGCGGAGCTGCTCGGTCGCCCGGCGCAGCAGCGTGCGGGCTTCCTGCAGCAGCCGGCGGTGGAGCAGCCGCAGGGCCGCGTCGTCGGCCGGTTGGCCGTAGGAGGATCGGGGCGCCGCCGTGCCGCTGCGGTCGGTGCGGACGTCCAGGCGGGGTTGGATGAGCGTGCGGGTGAAGAACGCGATCGGCGCCGCCAGAAAATCGGCGCTGAAATCCGCATGGGCGCCGTCGACCAGCTTGTCGTAGAGTTTGCGCCCGATCGCGGGCACGATCCACCGCTCCTCCGCCGCGGCGATGTCGGCCTGTGCGATCGTCTCGGGCGGGAGCGTCTCGCCGTCGCCGAAAGCGATCTTGAGGACTTGCAAAGGGGTGATAAGAGTTTTCATGCTATTCGATGCTTCGGATGTTGTACTTCGTGATTTCCGACAGGAAGGCCTGCTGGCGTTCGTCGTCGGGGTCGTAGTCCAGACCGTCGGCCTTGCGGGCTTCCCACACGCGCATGTAGATCGGTTTGGAGCGCGTCGGGGGACGGTTGACGATCTCCAGCGACGAGGCGTCGAGACCCAGGATCGAGGAGATCGCCTCGCGAATGGGTTCCGTGAGTTCGGCCTGCTCACCCAGAATCACCGTGTTGAGGGCTATCTCGTATTCGTGGAGGATGCGCTCGGCGTTGAATCCGCCCGAGTAGTCCAGGCCGCTCAACGTGCGGAACCACGAGTGGGCTACCACGATGTCGCCCACGGCCTGCTCGTGCAGCGCCTGCCAGTCGCCCTCGTTCTGCGACGAGATGGGGATGAAACGCGAGTTGTCCTTGTCGCCCTCGCTCCCTTCGCGGATCACGAACATCACCTGCCCCGGGTTGCCCGCGAACTTCTCCTCGGCCAGACGCATCACGCGTTCGGCTTCGGCCTCGTTGTCGACGGCCGAGTCGAGCAGCAGCACGCCCGAGAGCTGGAACGAGTTGTCGAGCCGCGAGATGTTCCAGCGGTCGGTTTTGTAGGCTATGGCCGAGACGCCGAATCCCGCGATGTAGGGCGGTACGCCGTAGTGGCTGAACATCGGTTCGTAGTCCTTGTAGTGGATCATGGAGCGCAGCGTGCCGTCGGCCTGCTCCTCGAAGAGCGGGTAGAGCGGCAGCGACTGCGCTTCGGCCGGATTGAAGGCCGCCCAGTCGTGGTGCAGCAGGATGTGGGTCTGGTCGCGGGCGATGCGGCAGCGCGAGGCGTCCTGGTGGTAGAGCGCCAGGAACGAATGCGCCGGGTCGGTCACCACCTCCAGAAAGGCGTTGCCGAACAGCGCCTTGTCGTAGGCCAGCTTGTTGAGTACCTGACGCAGACTCTCGCCCATGGGGTTGACCCGTTCGATCAGCGTTTTGAGTTGCGGGAGGTTCTCGTCGCAGACCACGCCCTTGCCCGAGATGTAGTCGGCTTTGTCGTTGATGATGCGCCTGTGGGTCGTCGAGCGGCGGGCCATGAGCGCCAGGGCGCAGGGCAGCAGGTTATCGTCGCCCCAGCGCCAGAATTTGTCGCTCTGCACCGTTCCCGCGCCCACGGTCAGATAGGGTTCAGTGCGCGCCGTGACGCCTACGGCGGTTTTGCGTGTTTTGTTGTCCATGGTTTTTCGGTTTTTTCGGATGCGGAAGCCGCCCGCAGCGACTCTGCCGGTCGGCTGCGGGCGGCACGAAAGGGGTTACGCGCGGTAGGCGTAGGCCAGCAGGCTTTCGTCGAGCACGTCGCAGCCCGCCATGAAGAGGGCGCGCTGGCGGTTCTCCATCTCGTCGGGGTTGTACCACATGCGCACCTCGGTGCCCGGGAAGTCCGACGTGTTGACGGCCAGCACCAGATTGCGGCGGTCGGTCAGCAGGCAGAACGACTGGTGGAACGAGGTGCCGGCGAGGTAGTTGCCCAGGCGTACGTCGATCACCGGAATGCCGTGGTAGGAGAGACCCTGACGGCCGTTGACCGTGTCGGTGTAGGCGGCGTCGACGCCCTTCGAGTCGAGATACTTCTCATAGAGGAAGTAGAGATCCGAGGTGACGAAGAACGCCAGCTGGCCCTCGCCCTTGAGGTCTTGCAGCCGCGTGTCGGCGTTTTTCCACAGCGCGTCGAAAATCTCCACGATCTTCTCCGGGTCGTTGACGTCGCCGGCTCCGTAGGGCAGCGCATAGAAGGGTTCGGCGATCAGGCAGTCGTTGATCGTCTTCAGGAAGCCGTCGAACGTGTTGTAGCCTTTGGTCGCCGAGGTGTCGCCCACCCACATCGTGGCGCGGATGCTCTCGGCCACGGCCTGACGGAAAAGCGTCGTCTCGGCCTGTTCGAGTTCGGTGCCCGTCAGATCGTCCATGTTGACGTCGGCGCGGGCCGCGATCTTTTCGTAAACCAGCGAGAAGTAGTCTGCGGCGGCGAATCCCAACTCGGCTTTCACGCGGTTGAGCGCTATGGTCTTCTGGTACTTCTTGGCGGCCGTACCGCCGCTCCAGCCCTTGGCCGTGTGCTTCTGGAGGATGTTGCGCTGACCGTCCCACAACTGCACGGTGGTGGGTACGGGCATGTTGTAGAGCACCCTCACGCCCAAATCCTGGGCCGAAGGGCCGGTCAACAGCGGACGGAAAAAGATGGTGTCCAGCTCGGCACCCGTGTACTGCTTGGCATTTTCTAAAAAGCTCATAATTCGAAAAAGTTAAAAGTGAAAGGTTAAAGGTGAAAAGTGAAAAACGGATCGTCGGATTGCGGCGGCTCTTCGAGTCGTGCGGGCCGCAGCTTCCTCCGGCGGAGGCCCGCAAGCGCGCCCCGCAGGCTGCGGCGGAATGGCTATTTCCTGAACTGCTTGGCGTCGGCGGCGTAGGCCCGTTGGTTGGAGGTGCGGATCGTCTCGTTGCACGAGGGATCTTCGCAGGGGCGGGTCGCGGTCGGCATCGCACGGCGGAAAGCCTCTTCGGCCGCAATGGCCGAGCGGTGTTGCGGTTGCGGCTCGTCGTCGAAGTGGAGGATGTTGCGGTCTTCGGGCAGCGGGGCGTTCGATTTCGTTTCGCGACGCAGCCCCAGGGTGGCCAGGAGCCGTTCCCAGCCGCGCGATTCGTTGCGGAGCCGCTCGGTCGGCGACTCCTGCTCCGGGGTTTCCGCTGCGTCGATGATCGTGTCGGCCAGTCCCGCCGCCAGAGCCTCTTCGGGCGAGAGCCAGCGGCCGTTGCCGTTGTTCTCGGCCATCAGGGTCTCGAACTCTTCTGCGGTGCGGCCCGAACGGGCGGCGTAGAGTTCGGCCAGGCGACGGTCGGTGTGGCGCAGCAGGTCGATCTTGCCGCTCAATTCGGCGGCGTTGCCCTCTGTCGAGCAGATCGAAGTGTGGATCAGGTAGAGCGCATTGGCCGATATTTCGCGGCACCCTTCGCTCGCCGCCTGGGCGATGATCGTGGCGGCCGAAGCCGTGTAGCCGTAGCAGCGGGTCGTGATGCGGCCTTCGATCTGACGCAGCGCGTCGTGGATGAGCAGCGCGTCGTTCACGTCGCCGCCCGTCGAGCGGATGTTGACCACCACTTCCGGTGCGTCGATCTCGCCGATGCGGGCCACCGCTTCGCGGAACTTCTCGTAGGTGGCGATCCGCTGTTCCGGTCGGTCGAACTGCCACTCTTCGGGTACGCCGATCGTCCCCTCGATGTCGATGTGGCAGACGTCCGCCTTGTTGTCGATGTGGATGTTGGATTGCATAAGAAAGTAGGAGTAAAAAAGAGTTGTTTTATTGGTCTTCGGGCACTCTGGTGAATGTGCAGCGGACGCTGCCGCGGGCCGGGTCGTAGGTCTCGATGGCGTGGAGCGTGGCCCGTACCGTGTCGCCGCCCGTGTCGAGCCGGAAGACCGAACGGATGTCGGGCGCGCCCGTTCCCGGGGCGAGCAGGGCTGCGAATTCGTGGGGCGCCAGCCGGAGCGACAGCGTGATGCGGTGGAGGGTCGACTCCTGGGTCGTCTGACGGTCGTAGTAGGTGTGGAGTCCTGCGGCGCCGTCGCGGTCTTCGAAACAGAGCGTGAACGGGGCCGTCGTCGCATCGCCCTCGAAGTGGAACGCCGCCAGCGGATATTCCGCCGCGTTGGAGGGGTAGCCCCAGCGTTCGCCCTCGGGCAGCGGGTGCATGCCCATGTAGCGCACGATGCGGGGCGTGAAGTTGGTGCCGTCGTCGTCCGCCGCATCGCGGTCGCCCACTTGCAGCAGTCGCGCCGACCGGGCGTTGCGATAGTGGCCCGTGCTGTCGAGCGTGGGGCAGAAGAGCGGGTTGCGGAGGGTCTCTTCGCCCATCTTCGTGGCATACGAGTCGGCTGTTGCGCTCCAGCTGCCGATTTGCGTGTCGTGCTCGGCTTCGTAGCGCGTCACCGCACCGTCGCCCTCGCGGTAGCACCACGTGCGCACTTCGTGGATCTGCGGAGCGATCTCCTCCAGCACCACCGGCTCCGAAAAGTCGGTTTTCGACCGCCAGTCCGCTTCGACGCCTGCGCCGTAGAAGTCGTCGGCCGGTTCGACGAACACCCGGCGCGTCGCCTCCTCGGTGTAGAAGCGCAGGTTGAAGAGGTGGGCCAGCGCTTCGAGCAGGGCCGATTGCCGGATGCGGTGCTGCGCCACGTCGGCGAACGAGAGCATCGAGCCGTATCCCGGGCCGGACTGGAAACGGGGCCGCAGCGAACACTCCTTGTGCAGGGTCAGAGCCATGCCCGCTTCGGCGCCGAAGAAGTGGATGTCGTAGAAGTACTTCGGCGACGAAGGCGAGACTACTTCTGCGGCCGTGCGTACCCGCAGCTCGACGGTCGTCCGCCCCGTTTCGCCTATGTGGCCGTCGTAGAGCGCCCAGTCGCCCGTATACGGCACCCATGCGCTGCCGCTCCGCACCCAGAGTACCGGGTCGGCCGGCGTTCCCGACGAGGGGGTCGTCGCCGTCGCCGAACGGGTGTCGAACGTCGTCCAGAGCACCCCGGCCGCGCCGTCGAGGGTGTAGGTCAGCCGATACTGGCTGCCGGCGGCGTGGTCGAAGACGATCGCCCGGTAGGTGTAGTTGGCGCGGATGGCGCTGCGGCGGTCTTCGTAGCGGTTGGCCAGCGTGAAGCGCAGTTCCGACCCCGGGCCTAAATAGACCGAGTCGAATCCCCGCAGCCGCGTGCGGGTCAGAATCCGGTGATCGGTCGTGTACTTCAGGTAGTATTCGAACCCCACGGTCGTCTCCGTCGGCGGCACGAAGCGCAGCATGCCGTTGTACAGCTCCAGGACGTTGCCGTTGTTGTAGAGTTCGGGGATCGGCTGGCCGTCGGCATCCAGGGTCTGGGACGTCGCCGGCTCCACGAAGTTGCCCACCGTGTTGAGTGCCGCCTTGGGATCGGCATAGACCCAGCCCGCGACGCTCGCCGTCGCCGTGACGGGCGCCAGACGCCGGGCGCAGAAACCCATGCGGGCGATCGCAGCCGTGGTGTCGCGGGTCGAGTAGGCGCCGCTCATGTAGAGCGAACGGAAAAACGGCGTCTCGAAGAATTCGCTCACGAGCCGATAGCCCGACTCCTCGAACATCCGTTCGACCAGCGTCGCCACATGAAGGAACGTGTTATAGTCTGTCTATTATACAAATCTGACT
>CAMWJM010000064.1 GCA_947174575.1 uncultured Alistipes sp.
CTATTGAATCATAATAAACTTTATGAGTGATAAGATACTATTATCTCCGGATGTGTTTATAAAATTAAGTCGAGTCGGGCGAACATTTTTATTGGTCGATTTATTCGCATTCGTTGTATTTACAGCGTTGCTTGTAACTGCAATAATCAATAAATGGATTGCTTTTATCGGAATAATCGTTTTCCTAATTATCAGGCATTCATTAAAAGACATTACCGATTGGATCACTCCTCAACTAAACTTTTGCTTGTTGTTTACAAATAAGAATACGGTTCAAGAAATTGAGTATGTTAGTAATTGGGCACATGAAATGCAATACCATCAGCCCTTGGATAATAAAACAATTCAAGCTATATGCTTATTAATTTTTAGTGATCGGAAGTTTTATAAAAAAGGCTTATTTCGGCGCAGCAATACAAAGGAGTATATGAGTCTGTTTTTCTCTGAAATACCGGAATACACAAACAACAAATAGTATATGAAACAACTGCTTTCCCTTTTTCTGACCATCTCCCTGCTGTGTGCTTTCTCCGGTAACTCGGTCACGATCGAATCGGCTGCGGCATCTGAAACGGCCTATGTCTATATTTGCACGGGAGGTTCCGCCACGAAGTACCACGCCAAAGCTACTTGCCGGGGACTGAATAATTGCCGTGGCAAGATGGTGAAGATTTCTGTTGAGGAGGCGAAAAAACAGGGGCGGACGCCGTGCAGCATCTGTAATCCGAAGTAGTCTCATGAACGGAAAGGATGTTCGTAAGAAGATCAAGGAGCGCGGTTTCACCTATCGGAAGATCGCGCAGCTCATTGGCGAAAGCGAGCAGAATTTGCAAAACATCCTCAACGCTGCCGATGTCAAGTCCGGAACACTTGAACGCATCGCAGCAGCTATGAAAGAGAATGTCGCTTACTTTTACAATGAGCAGCCGATTTTCACTATGCTTGACTACGAAGAATATATTGCTGTCCGAAGTGAGAATCGATTGCTACGGCAAATCATCGAGGAAAAAGAACAGCACATCCGCTTGCTGTCAGATCAATATTTTCAAAAGGAGTAACGACAATGTTGTTCTATAATTATTCGCAAATCACACATATTGTATTTTATATTTTTAATTATCAAATACTTACAAAATAACAACCCACAGCCTTCTAAGCTGTGGGTCTTGGGTTCGAATCCCAACGGAATCACCAGATCAAACCCGATCGTCCCATGAACTTCGCAGAAATACACCCCGGGATCCGCTATGTGGGCGTGAACGACCGCACCACGACCCGTTTCGAGGCCTTGTGGCCGCTGCCGGCAGGCGTTTCGTACAACGCCTATTTAGTCGTCGGCAGCCAGCATGTCGCCCTGATCGATACCGTCGAAGAACGTTTCGGCGGCCGGCTCTTCGAGAACATCCGCCGCGAGATCGGCGACCGTCCGATCGACTACCTGGTCATCAACCACATGGAACCCGACCACTCGTCGTCGATCGAGGCCCTGCGGCTGCGCTACCCCGGCATCCGGCTGGTGAGCAATGCCAAAGCCCTGCAGATGGTCGAGGGGTTCTACGGCGTGAAAGCCCCTTCGATCGAAGTCAAGGAGGGCGACACGCTCGATCTGGGCGGGCTGACCCTCGCGTTCTGCATGGCGCCGATGGTGCACTGGCCCGAAACCATGGTGACCTGGTGCCCCGAGCGGCGGACGCTCTTTTCGGGCGACGCATTCGGTACGTTCGGTGCGCTCAACGGCGGTATCACCGACAGCCAGCTCGACCCGGCGCTCTACTGGGACGAGATGCGGCGCTACTACGCGTCGATCGTGGGCAAATACGGCGCACCGGTGCAGAAAGCACTGGCCAAAGTCCGGAGCCTCGACCTCGGCACGATCTGCCCGACGCACGGCCCCGTGTGGCAGGAGCAGATTCCCCGTGTGCTCGACCTCTACGACCGCATGAGCCGCTACGAGGGCGAACCGGGCGCGGTGATCGCCTACGGCTCGATGTACGGCAACACCGAGCAGATGGCCGAACGGCTGGCCCGCCACCTGGCCGAAGCCGGCGTACGCGACATCGTCGTCCACAACCTCACCTATACCGACCCGTCGTACGTGCTGCGCGACATTTTCCGCTACGACACGCTCGTCGTCGGCAGCCCGACCTACAACGGCGCACTCTTTCCGCCCGTGGCCCAGCTGCTCGACATGGTGGCTGCGCGCGGCATCCCGCAGCGCAACTTCGCATTCTTCGGATCGTTCTGCTGGGCGGGCTGCGCCGTGCGCAGCATGGCCGAATTCGCCCAGCGCATGAAATGGCAACCCCTCGCCGACGGCGTGGAGATGAAGCAGGGCTTCTCGGACGATGCCGACAACGCCTGCCGCGAACTGGCCCGCCGCATCGCCGACCGCATCGCTCACGCCTAAACATTCAAAACGATGAAAATCACGATCGTAGGTACGGGTTATGTAGGATTGGTCTCGGGAACCTGTTTCGCCGAAATGGGTCTGGAAGTCACATGCGTCGACACCGATCGCAAGAAAATCGAGCGGCTCGAACACGGCGAAGTGCCGATCTACGAACCGGGCCTCACGGAACTCGTCCGCAAGAATACGGCGGCCGGACGACTGCGCTTCGCGACCGATCTGGCGGCTTGTCTGGACGATTCGGAGGTGGTCTTCTCGGCCGTAGGTACCCCGCCCGACGACGACGGCTCGGCCGATTTGCGCTATGTGCTGGAGGTGGCCCGGACGTTCGGTCGCCACATCCGCAAATATACGCTTCTGGTCACCAAGAGTACGGTGCCGGTGGGTACGGCGCAGAAAATACGCGCCGTGATCGAGGAAGAACTCGCCCTGCGCGGGGTCGAAGTGCCGTTCGACGTGGCGTCCAACCCCGAATTTCTGAAGGAGGGCGCCGCGATCAAGGATTTCATGTCGCCCGACCGCGTGGTCGTAGGCGTCGACAGCGATCGGGCCAAAGCCCTGATGACCAAGCTATACAGACCGTTTTTGATCAACAATTTCCGGGTCATTTTCATGAACATTCCCTCGGCCGAGATGACCAAATATGCGGCCAACGCCATGCTGGCCACCCGCATATCGTTCATGAACGACATCGCCAACCTCTGCGACCGCATCGGCGCCGACGTGGAATTGGTGCGTCAGGGCATAGGCTCCGACGCCCGGATCGGCACCAAGTTCCTCTATCCGGGTTGCGGCTACGGCGGCTCATGCTTCCCCAAAGATGTGAAAGCCCTGGCCCGCACGGCCCAGGAGCACGGCTACACGATGGAGGTGGTCGAAGCCGTAGATCGGGTGAACGAACGGCAAAAGGGAGTGATCGTCGAGAAACTGCGCCAGGCGCTGGGCGACCTACGCGGCAAACGGATCGCACTTTGGGGGCTGGCGTTCAAGCCCGAGACCGACGACATGCGCGAAGCGACTTCGCTCAAGACGATCGAGGCGCTGCGGGAAGCCGGCGCCGAAATCCGCGCTTTCGACCCCGTAGCGATGGACGAATGCCGCCGGCGCTATGGCGACGATGTGACCTATACGCAGAACATGTACGAAGCGGCTCGGGAAGCCGATGCGGTAGTTCTGCTCACCGAATGGAAGCAGTTCCGCATGCCCGACTGGTTGCGACTCCACGCGACGATGCGCGGTCATACGATCGTCGACGGCCGCAACATCTACGACCGGGCGGAGGTCGCAGCGGCCGGATTCGGCTACTGGGCTATCGGCCGATAACCCCGCTGCAAACTCCGCCGAGCAGTTCGTCCACCGAGTTCCCGTTTTCGGGAGGCATCGACGCTTCGGACGCGCTTCGATGCCCGCCTTTCGAATCGCAAACCCCGGTATGCCGAAGCATACCGGGGTTTATCCGTCTTATCGAGCTGCGTCACACGCGCACCTTGACGATGGCTTTGCGCACCTTGCCCTCGCCGACCAACGGTGCATGGCCGTCCTCGGGGAAGAGCACCGTGAACTGCCCGGGCCGGAGGGTGTAGTAGGTCTGCGGCTCGTCGTCGAACAGACAGATGTCCTTCTCCTTGTTGAACGGCCCCTGGGGCATGCGCAACGCCTTGCGCTCGCTCCAGCCGAACGACTCGCAGCTGCCGCTCAACACCACCTGGATGTCGATATACTCGTCGTGTACCTCCAGCTTGGCGTCGCCTTTCTTCTTGAGGTCGCGCTCCATGATGTTGACATAGATGTCGCGGCCCTCCAGCTCGTGGATGCCCGGCTCCATATGCTCCCAGTCGGTGGCGGCGATCAGTTCGAACGCTTTCTTCAAACGCGGATGCACGTTCGCATAGAGCGTGCAGTTTTGCAAAGAATCGAAAATCATAGTATGGTTGGGTTTAGTTCGGTAACTCGACGGGACGCACGCGCACCAACACGGGGAAGTGATCCGACGCTCCGATCTCGGGCACCTCGTAGGAGAGCAGCTCCAGATCGGGCGACGCGAAGACGAAATCGATGCGCAACAGGTCGAAAAAGCCGCGGTAGGTGTGCGAATAGCCCTCGCCGCAGCGGGAAAAGGCATCGTCCAGCCCGCGCGACATCGTGCGGTAGACATACGACATCGGCGTGTCGTTGAAATCGCCGCACACGATGCGCCGCGACGTGCGGGGCGCGATCTCCGCAGCGATCGAATCGACCTGCGCAGCACGGCGCAAACCGTTGGCCCGCAAGCGCCGGGCCATGCTGCGGAACTTCCGCTCGCGGTCGGCGTCGGCGATGAAATCGCGGCTGGTGATATACTCGTTGTCGGCCGCCTTGATGTCGGTCGACTGCAGGTGGTTGTTGTAGACGCGCACCGTATCCTCGCCCGCCACGACATCGGCCCATACCGACGACTCGGGCGAGAGCACCACGCCCGAGCGAATGATCCGCAACTTGCTGAATATGGCTTGCTGGGGTGCAGCCTCCTCGTCGAGACCGAACCGGGCATTCTCGTACTTGCCGGCGAACGTCTCGTAGTAGCCGCTTTGCTCGGCGATCGGCCGGGCGAACTCCTGCAGACAAACAATGTCGGCATCGAGGCTGTCGATCATCCGCAGCACGGCATCGGCGCAATCGGCGCCCGCCGCATCCTGAAGAGCGCGGACGTTGTAACACAACACCTTGACGGCCGACTTGCTGTAGGTCGGGGTTTTGTAGGTGCGACCCAAGCGGGGTTTCCAGAAAAGCGGCATCCAGAACAGCCCCACGACCACGAACGCCCACATCGCGCCGGCCCGGCCCCAGCGCCACCGCACGACCCAGTAAAGCGCCAGCACCACCGCCGCGACATAGATCGCCGGAGCGGCCAGACCGAGCAGCGGCAAAAACCACATATGCGCGGGATCGACATAGGGGACGATGAACACCACGATCATCGCCACGGCCACGCACAACGTGGCGACCGAAAGCAACGCATCGCACACGCGCACGGCCCACCCGCGCCGCCGCCCGGGACGCCCGGGCATGTCGTTATAACGTTCTTCGCTCATCTCAAAAACGGATTACGCCGCGTCGCCGCCACCAATACAGCAGCAGCAGCCCCCACAGCATGCCGCCCACATGGGCGAAATGGGCCACATTGCCCACGCCCCGCCACCCGAGCAGCAACTCGATGACGCCGTAGACGACCACGAACCACTTGGCTTTCATCGGAATGGGCGGAAACAGCAACATGATGACGGCATTGGGATGCAGCACACCGAACGCGAGCAGCACCCCCATGATCGCGCCCGAAGCGCCCACCAGCGTCATCGGCTCGTGCAAGCCCCAGGCTATGGCCGCCTGGATCAGGGCCGCGCCGACGCCGCAGACCATGTAGAAAACCAGAAACCGCTTCGACCCCAGCTCGTATTCGAGCGTACGACCGAACATCCACAAACCGAACATGTTGAAAAACAGATGCTCGAAATCGGCATGCAGGAACATGTAGGTGACGAACTGGTAGCTATGGAAAAACGGCCGCTCGACCCACAGGGCGCAATAGTGTTCGATGGCCCGCCCCCATGCGGGCAGCAGCGCCATGGCCAGAAAAATCAAAGCATTGACGATCACAAGATTCTTGACCACGGGCGGGGTCTGGAAGTAACGGTTCATGCTCGCATCGAATTTTTGCAAAGGTACGCTTTTCCGGCGGATTATCCCAACTTGGCGCGAATATCTTCCGGCAGAATCTCGGCAAGAACGGTTTTGCCCGAGGGCGAAAAGCTCACATTGCCCGTCTCGGCCAGGCGCGCGAGCAGCGCGGCGGCCTCCTCATGCGAAAGCATCGGCACGCTGCCCCGGGCCACGCCGAGAGCCATGGCGGCGGCGATCTTCTCGCGCCGTACGTCGCCCAGCGACACGGGCGTGGCAAAGGCCTGCAGCAGATCATAGAGCATGCGGTCGATCCCCTCGGCCGGAAGATCGGCCGGCGCACCCTTGACGTCGATCGCTCCGTCGCCCACGAAATCGATGTCGAAACCCAGCGCGGCGAACTCCACGGCGTTCTCCTCCAGCAGGGCGTATTCGTCGCCCGAGAGCATCAACCGCTCGGGAAACAACAGTTGCTGACAGACGGCCGATCCGTTCGAAAGCATGCGCAGGTAATCCTCGTAAAGGATGCGTTCGCGGGCACGCCGCACGTCGACCACCACCAACCTCCCGCCCAAAGTGGCGGCGACATATCCGCCGGCCAACGGCACGGGATCGGCGAACTCGGGTGTCTCGTCGATCGGCAATGCCTGCTGCGTGGCGTCGCCCTCGGAGGGAATGAAGTCGAAGCCGCTTTCGAGCGCTTCGCCGCCCGAAACGAACTCCTCGAACTGCTCGCCGTCCGACGCGCCGAACCGCCCCGAAGCATAGCCGCCGTATCCTCCCGCAATTCCGCCCTCGGCAGGCATATCGCCGCTATAAGGCGCGTCGAAACCCGAAAGATCGGCCCCGGGATCGGCTGCCGAAAGGTCGACATACTCGTCGCTGAACGGATTGTAGGCGTCGTTCGACCGGGCGCGCGGCTCCGCATAGACGGCACCGCGCTCCAGCACGGGGATTTCT
>CAMWJM010000065.1 GCA_947174575.1 uncultured Alistipes sp.
CCCCCCCCCCCCTTTTTTTTTTTTATGATACGGCTAACACCGTTTTCTACAATCGACTTGTCGGCGGGAGCGTCAGTTTGGGATAAGAGACAGGTAGTAGGTGCCGTTGGTCTGGGCCGAGATCTGGAGCCGCTGGTTCTGGCCCATGGGGTAGGGGCGCCAGGCTCCCTTCTTGAAGAAGTTGCGGATCGAGAGGTTGTTGAGCGTGATGCCCACCGAACCCACGAACGTGCCCGATCCCCAGCCGCCGGCGATGTTGAACTGGTCGGAAGCCTGCTCTTCGAGCGCCCAGTTGATGTCGACCAGCTCGTTCGAGACGGGGCGGATGTCGGGCTGGATGTTCTCGGCGTTGAAGTGGCCCATCGAACCCAGCAGCCGCAGCGTGCGCATCAACAGCGAGCGGTCGTACAGCTCGCCCGGGTAGGTGGCCAGCTCGCGGCGGATCACCTCGTCGTCGACGCGCTGGTTGCCCGTGATGCCGACGTTGTTGATGGTGAACTGCTTGCCCTCGAACACCTTGATCTCCAGGTCTATCGAATCCGGACCGACGATGGTCTCGGCCGGCTCGACCTGCGACATCAGATAGCCGTTGTTCTGGTAGAGCGACGACACGGACATGGCTTCGAGGTCGGTCTCCTTCTGGATGCCGAGGCGCTTGTGCATGGTCTTCTTGTCGTAGGTGTCGCCCGTCTTGACGCCGAACATGCGCTGCAGCTCCTCGGTTTCATAGACCGAGTTGCCCACCCACGAGACGTTGCGGATGTAGTATTTGTTGCCCTCGGAAAGCTCGATGTCGATGCCCAGCCGACGGTCGTCGATCGGGTAGATCGAGTCGCGCACCACGGTGGCGTTGCGGAAGCCGCGCGAGTTGTAGAAGTCGATGAGCAGCTCCTTGTCGTCCTCGAAATCGGTTTCGTTGAACTTGGTGTTGCGGAAGATGTTGATCGATTTCTGGTGCGTCTTCTTGAAGGTGCGGCGCAGACGCTTGTCGGCGAACTGCTCGTTGCCCGAGAAGTTGATCTTGCCGATCTTCACCTTGTCCTTGCGGTCGATGACGAACGTCACCGTCGCGGCCTGCGGGCGCACCGAATCGTTCTTGATGCGCACGTCGACCTCGGTGTTGCGGAAACCCTTGTCGGCCCAGTATTTCTTGATGAGCTTGGTGTTCTTGTCGATCACGTAGTCGGAGAGTTCGCTGCCGCGCCGGAGCTTGAGTTTTTCGAGCAGGTCTTTCTGCTTGCCTTTCGAGACGCCCTCGAACGCCCAGTCGTAGACCCGCGGGCGCTCCTGGAGGAAGACCTGCAGGTCGAGGCTGTCGCCCTCGATCTGGGCGCCGATCTTCACGTCGGAGAAGAAACGCTGGCTCCACAGCCGCGAAATGGCGTTGGCGATGAAGTCGCTGGGCAGGTAGATCGAGTCGCCCGCGATCAGGCCGGCCGACGACTTGAGGATTTCGGGATTGAGGTATTTCACGCCGTGGATGTCGACGTTGCGGATGTGGTAGAGCCGGGGCGTGCCGTCCGAACGCAGCATGGGTGCGTTCTCGGGAAAAGCGACGGCCGTTTCGCGCGGCGCCGGATCGGCGGGCGAAGGCTCCTGGGCGAATGTTTCCGGGGTGCTCGACACCGCGAGTACGATCGCCAGAAATACCTTACCGAATTTATTCATCTGTCTGGATTCTAATCTTCAACATTTATTCGATCCGTCCGAACCGCCGTTCGCGCCGGGCGTATTCGTCGATCGCGCGGTCGAACTCCTCTTCGGTGAAATCGGGCCACAAGACCTGCGGGAAGCAGAGTTCGGCGTAGGAGGCCTGCCACAGCAGGAAGTTGCTCAATCGCTGCTCGCCGCTGGTGCGGATCACCAGATCGGGATCGGGAAACTCCGCCGTGTCGAGCGCTGCGGAAAAGGCGGCCTCGTCGATCGCCTCGGGGGCGAGGTCGCCGGCGGCGACGCGAGCGGTGAGCTTGCGTACGGCCCGGACGATTTCGTCGCGCGACGAGTAGTCGAACGCCAGCACCAGCGTCAGCCGGTCGCCCGCGGCGGTCAATTCCTCGGCCTGGGCGAGGTAGGCGCGCACCTTGTCGGAGAAGCGCGTCCGGTCGCCGATCATGCGGATGCGGATGCCCTGGCGCTGCAGCTCGGGGGTCTCGTGGATCACGCACTGGCAGAACAGCTCCATCAGCGCGTCGACCTCCTCGGCTGGGCGGCCCCAGTTCTCGGTCGAAAAGGCGTAGAGCGTGAGGTACTCGACACCGTGGCGCACGGCCGCGCGCAACGACGCCCGAATGGGTTCGATGCCGGCCGCATGTCCTTCGTGCCGCGGCATGCCGCGCTGCTCGGCCCAACGGCCGTTGCCGTCCATGATCATGGCGACATGTCGGGGTATGCGGTTCGCTTCGCTCATATAGGGCACAAATATAGGGAAATTACCGGGTTATTCCAATTCGCAATTCATAATTCATATATGCACAATTCGAAAGCGGCTGCGGAATCGTGCGTCAATTATGAATTGTGAATTTTTCAACTTCTTAAATCTATCCCCCACATCATCTTATTGCGTAACGTGTCGTAGAACGATATATTGTGCGGCATGGCCAGAAAAATGCGCGTTTCGGCCCGCCGCACCGCGAACGTCGCACCGGGGGCTATGGAGTAGCTGCGGTTGTCGAGCGTGGCGAAGGCGTCCGAGCGCCGCTCGTGCACGCGCAGCTCGATGCGGCTGTCGTCGGGCACCACCACGGGGCGCATGGCGAAATTGTGGGGCGCCAGGGGCGAGATGATGAAGCAGGCGCACGACGGAGCCACGACGGGGCCGCCCGCGCTGAGCGAATAGGCCGTGGAGCCGGTGGGGGTGGAGACGATCACCCCGTCGCCGCGGTAGGTGGCCACCATCTGGCCGTCGACATAGGTCTCGACCGAGAGCATGTCGGCGCCGTGGCGCTGGACGGTGAATTCGTTCAGAGCCAGCAGCGGCCTGTCGGCGGCGAGGAAGTCGCCCCGCACTTCGAGCATCGAACGCGGCTCGACGGCGAGTTCGCCGCGGGCGATCTGTCCGAGCAGCTGCTCGGTGTCGTCGCTCGGCCCGCCGGTCAGGAAGCCCAGATGCCCGGCGTTGATCCCCACCACCGGAATCGGCGCGCCGGCCAGGCGGTGGACGCCCTCCAGCAGCGTGCCGTCGCCGCCGTAGCAGATCATCGCGGTGCCCTCGGGCTGCGGCCCGAGCCGCTCGCCGTAAACCTTGTCGGCCGGCACGGCGGCTCCGGTGGCCCGGGCCACGGCCGGTGCGAACTCTTCGTTGACCAGATAGTCGAAGCGGTGCCGTGCGAGCGTCTCGAAGAGTCGGCGCAGCTCCTCGTCCGGACGGTCGGGGCGGTTGCGGGAAAAAAGTATGATTTTCATCGGCGGAGTTGCGAAAAATTAAGTAACTTTACCACGCCGGAGCCGTGCTCCGAGGCGTTCGCCCGCTTTTCGCCGACGACATGCCGGAAGCAAAGTTAGTGATTTTATGACAAAGTTGAGTGTAAACGTCAATAAGATTGCCGTGATCCGCAATTCGCGGGGCGGCTGCCTCCCCGACGTGGTGTCGGCCGCCACGCGCATCGAGGGTTTCGGCGCCGACGGCATCACGGTGCATCCGCGTCCCGACGGCCGACATATCCGTCCCGACGACGTGCGGGCGCTCAAGCGTGCGTTGCGCACCGAACTCAACATCGAGGGCAATCCCACGCCGGAGTTCGTCGATCTGGTGCTGGAGGTCGTGCCGGCGCAGGTGACTCTGGTGCCCGACGCACCCGATGCGATCACTTCGAACGCGGGGTGGAACACGGTGGCCAACCGCGATTTCCTGACCGACGTGACGGCTCGTTTCCATGCCTGCGGCATCCGGGTTTCGCATTTCGTCGATCCCGTGCCTGAAATGGTCGCCGGGGCGAAGGCGTGCGGCGCCGACCGCGTGGAACTCTACACCGAGGCCTATGCCCGCGAATATCCCGCCGGGCCGGAGGCGGCGATCGCAGCCTATGTCGCGGCGGCCGAGGAGGCGCGCCGCCAGGGGCTGGGACTCAATGCCGGGCACGATCTGTCGCTGGAAAACCTCCACTATTTCGTCGAGCGCATCCCCTGGACCGACGAGGTGTCGATCGGCCATGCTCTCATCTCCGACGCCCTCTACTACGGACTGGAAAACACCGTGCAGCTCTATCGGCGAAAGTTGAAATCCGTAAAATAATTCCGCGTGCCCCTCTCCGATCCCATATTCCGGCGCATCTCGCGCCTGGCCGACGCCGCGGGCGTTCGGGCATTCGTCGTGGGCGGCTATGTGCGCGACCACTACCTGTGCCGCCGGTCGACCGACATCGACGTGGTGGTCGTGGGCAGCGGCGTGGAACTGGCCGAAGCGCTGGGCCGCGAGTTGCACACCAAGGTGTCGGTGTTCAAGACATTCGGCACCGCGATGCTCCGGGCCGGCGGCGTGGAGGTCGAGTTCGTGGGGGCGCGGCGCGAATCCTACACCCACGACTCGCGCAAACCCCAGGTCGAGGCCGGGACGCTCGAAGACGACCAGCGTCGGCGCGACTTCACGATCAACGCCTTGGCCTGGTCGCTCAACGGTGCGACGTTCGGCGAGCTGGTCGATCCGTTCGGCGGGCTGGACGATCTGGATGCCTGCATCATCCGCACGCCGTGCGATCCCGACGTGACCTTCTCGGACGATCCGCTGCGCATGATGCGGGCCGTGCGGTTCGCGACGCAGCTGGGTTTCACGATCGAGGAGGAGACGTTCGAAGCGATCCGCCGCAATGCCCACCGCATCAAGATCGTGTCGCGCGAACGCATCGCCACAGAGCTGAATAAGATCGTGCTGGCCCCGCGCCCGTCGATGGGGTTCGAACTGCTGGATCTGACCGGTCTGCTGGAGCTGATTTTCCCCGAGCTGCATCGGCTCAAGGGCGTCGAACGGCGCGGCCAGCATGCCCATAAGGACAATTTCATCCACACGCTCAAGGTGCTGGACAACGTGGCGCGCCGCTCCGACGATCTGTGGCTGCGGTGGGCGGCCGTGCTGCACGACATCGCCAAGCCCCAGACCAAGGCCTACGATCCGAAGATCGGCTGGACATTCCACGGCCACGAAGTGGTAGGGTCGAAGATGGTGCCGGCGATTTTCCGCCAGTTGAAGCTGCCGATGAACGAACACATGAAGTTCGTGCAGAAATTGGTGTTCCTGCATCTGCGGCCGATCATCCTTTCCGAAGACCTGGTGACCGATTCGGCCGTGCGGCGGCTGCTGTTCGAGGCGGGCGACGACGTGGAGTCGCTGATGACGCTGTGCGAAGCCGACATCACGTCGGGCATCGACGCCAAGGTCAAGCGCTACATGGCCAATTTCGAACTGGTGCGCCGCAAGATGAAAGACCTCGAAGAGCGCGACCGCATCCGCAACTTCCAACCCCCGATCACGGGCGAGATCATCATGAAGACCTACGGCATCGGCCCCTGCCGCGTGATCGGCGAGATCAAGGAGATCATCAAGAACGCCATTCTCGACGGCGAAATCCCCAACGACTATGCCGCGGCCTACGCCCTGATGGAGCGCCTCGCCGCCGACCGCGGCCTGGCCCAGCCCGAGGCGGAATACTGAAAGCGTAAATAAAAAGATCGCCTTCATTTAAGGCAATCTTTTTATTTTATAATGTTAAACTGCTTGTGCTAAATTATTGGCAATTCTAACGTAACTCGGCATGCGAGGATCTGTGAAACGATATACGCCGGTACCAAGACGTTTTAAGATGCAACTGTCATCTCGGCTAATTAGTTTTGCAAAATAATTGTTCAATTCATTCTGTGCAATAGCTTTTCCTGTAAATTTTTCGTATTGTGTCCTTAATTCTACTGCTCGGAATTCGTCGTCACCGCATAATGCTGCAGCAATAACTATATTTTTAAATTCATCTTTTTTTCTGCTGGAGCGAATCGCATTGTCATAAGCTTGTTTTAAAGACCCTTCTGCATCTCCTGCGGCTTTTTGCATAGCAATTCGAAGATCATTTTTTGTGATATTTGTCCTTTCTTCTGCAATGGCTTCCTCTGCAGCTTTAAGTGCAAGTAAGTGTGTGTAATGAGCGTATCCGGAACTTAATGCGACAATTTGTTTTTTTACAGCGGCATCGAATTTTATAGATGTTCTCTCCTCTCCTTTTTTTATGATTTCATTAAGTTCGTCTTTATTCATCCGGCCTAACTTGATTTCTTTGAGACAGCGATTTACGGAAGCATGACCTCCCATTAGGATGTTGGCAGTTTCTGCAATTCCTACAATAAATATGGTAAGTGAAGAGCCATAATCGCTTAATAATTTTATCATTTCGGCGATTTTTTTCTTTTCACTTGCCTTCGCAATAACATCGAATTCGTCGATTAATAAAATTCCATTAATGTCTTTTATTTTTTCTACGACCCATGATGGGGATAATGAATTTACTGCATTACCTTCTTTGCTTGCTTTTGATTTTTTATTAGCATGTAATATTTTTTCGAATCCGACACTTTTTTCCGATTCATATGCTATAGTGTTGGATTCTATTCCTATGGAATTTAATACAGAGGTTACTATGGATTTGAAAGTGTCGTGGCTATCGCATCGTTTTTGATATAGTTGCCCATTTGCAATGCCGGCATGATTTAAAATAAGGCATGAAATTTTAGCCAACGAACTTTTACCGACACCCCTGTCTCCATATAATAAAATATGTTGTCCTTTGGTATTAAGGCATTCTATTATTTTCGCTACTTCGTCTTTTCGTCCGGAAAATAGTTCTATATCCAAGATGGGTGAGTTCGGGGTGAATGCTTCTCTAATACCTGATTTTTTTATTCGCTCTTCACGATATATTCCATATGGATCGGAGGTAATCTTCATTGCATTAAATTTATGATGTATAAATA
>CAMWJM010000066.1 GCA_947174575.1 uncultured Alistipes sp.
TCCGAACACCTCGTCGCCCTTGATCGGGTTGCAGCAGCGGGCCAGCTTGTACTGGATTTTCGAGATGTCGTCGTCGATCACCAGCGCATCCTGCGAAGCCGGGGTCTCGCGCGGCGCGTGCGTCTTCTGACGCTCGGCTTCGGCCGCTGCGGCCCGGCGCTCCTCCTCGGCTTCGCCCGAGAGATGACGGCCCAGAATCTCCTTGATCGACGCGAAGTCGACCTTCTGCGTGGCGATCAGGCCGTAGACTTCGGTGCCGAGGCGCAGTTTGAAGTATTTGGCCAGATAGGCCACCGCCTCGTCGATGGTGAGGGCCATTTTCCAGTTCTTGAGCTTGCGTTCCAGCTCCTCGCGCCCCATGCGGGTGTGCTTGGCCTGCTCCTCGCGCAAGAACGATTTGATCTTGTTGCGCGCTTTCGAAGTCACCACCACCGAGAGCCAGTCGGCCTTGGGCGTCTGGTTCTTCTGGGTTTGAATCTCTACGATGTCGCCGTTGTGCAGCACGTCGCGGATCGAAGCTGCGCGGTCGTTGACCTTGCCGCCCACGCAGGTCGCGCCGAGCGAGGTGTGGATGTCGAACGCGAAGTCGAGCAGCGTCGCTCCTTCGGGCAGCTTGCGCAGGTCGCCGTTGGGCGTGAAGACGAAGATTTCGCCCGACGCGGGTTTGGCGTCGAAACGCTGCGCCAGCGAATGGGTCGTATCCTCCATCAACTCGCGCAGGCGGCCGAGCCACATTTCGCTTGTCTGCGCCCCCTGGTTGACTCCCTTGTAGCGCCAATGGGCCGCGATGCCGCGCTCGGCCACGGCGTCCATGCGCTCGGTGCGGATCTGCACCTCGACCCAGCGCCCCTCGGTCGAAACGGTGGTGTGCAGCGACTCGTAGCCGTTCGACTTGGGGATCGAAATCCAGTCGCGCATGCGCTTGGGGTTGGGGGTGTAGAAATCCGTGACCACCGAATAGGCCGTCCAGCACTGCTGCTTCTCCTCCTCGCGCGGACAGTCGATGATGATGCGCAGGGCGAAGATGTCGTAGACCCCTTCGAAAGGCACGTGCTGCTTGTGCATCTTCGTCCAGATCGAGAAGATCGACTTCGTGCGGCTCTTGATGTGGTATTTCAGCCCCAGTTTGCGCAACCGCTCCTCGACGGGTACCAGAAACCGCGCGATGAAAGCGCGGCGCTCCTCGGCGCTCTCTTCGAGCTTGGCGACGATATGCTCGTAGTCCTTGGGTTCGAGGTATTTGAGGGCGATGTCCTCCAGCTCGCTCTTGATGCCGTAGAGGCCCAGTTTGTGGGCGATCTGGGCATAGAGGTTGAGCGACTCCCAGCTCTTTTTGCGCCGCTTCTCTTTAGGGAAGATGTCGAGCGAGCGCATCACCTCCAAGCGGTCGGCCAGCTTGATGAGGATCACGCGCGGGTCTTCCGAATAGCTGACGATCAGATCGCGGAAGTTGTCGGCCTGCTCTTTCGAGGTCTTGAGCTTGAGCGACGAGATGTTGGCCAGCCCCATGGCGATGCCGGCCGCCTCCTTGCCGAAGCGGGTGCGGATGTCTTCCATCAGGGCGAGAAACTCCTCGGCGGGCAGCTGTTTGTGGCCCAGACGCACCACGTCGTGGAGGATCGACGAGAGGGTCGAGTTGCGGCCCAGCCCAATCTCCGAAATCACGATCGTCGCCACCGCCACGCCGTGATCGAGCAGCGGCGAGCCGTCGTAGCGGAGCGCTCCGGCGAGTTTTTCGTCGGCCCACGTCAGCGCCTCATCCACCAGCTGCGCCGTCTCTGCGGAAAAGCTCGTCCGCACCAGTGTGCGGAATGTTTCGTAACGTGAAAAGTCCATATTTATTTATCTTTTTTGCGTACGGTGTAGATGCGGTCGGCGGGCAGGGCGTAGCGTTTGCGGTCGGCTTCGTCGAACGAGGCGGCATAGTCGATCTCTTCGGCTTCGAAGCCCGCTTCGCGCAGCCGTTCCGCATAGTCGGTGCCATAGATGCGGCGGTGGTCGTACTGCCCGAAGATGCGGGTGCGCTCGACGGGGTCGACGATCGTGTCGTCTTCGAACGTGCGGGCGCGGTCGAGGTCGACGGGCGAGAGCAGAATCCCCCAGCCTCCGGGCCGCAGGATGCGGTGCAGCTCGCGCAGAGCCAGGCGGTCGTCGGCCACATGTTCGAGCAGGTGGTTGCAGATCACTGTGTCGAACGAGGCGTCGGGCAGCGGAATTCGCTGCACGTCGAAGTGCAGATCGGCCAGCGGGCTTTCGAGGTCGGCCGTGACATAGCGCTCGGGATGCGCCGCGAAATGCGGTTTCAGCCGGCGCATGATGCAGACTTCGGGCGCGATGTGGAGCGTGCGGGGAAAGGTGCGCAGCAGGTCGGTCTCGCGGGCGAGGTAGAGCCACAGCAGGCGGTGGCGTTCGAGCGACAGGCAGCTGGGGCACAGGGCGTTGTCGCGCGTGCGGACATAGCCGTAGGGCAGGAATTTCCGGTAGTGCGCGCCGCACAGGGGGCATTCGACGCCGCGACCCCGGTAGAAAAGCCCGGCCAAGGGTACGGCCCACCCGGCCATGCGTTGCAGCACGGGTCGGGGTATGCGGTTGAGCGCCCAGCGGATCAGTGAAGCCATATTCAACATTTCGGTCGGAGTTCAGGACGGCAGGATGAGCTGTCGGGGTGTCTATTCCAGGATTTCGTTCACTTCTTCCTCGGCTTTCTGCAGCCGGGCTTTGCAGGCGGCGATCAACTCCGTCGCCCGGGCCACTTCCCGGGCCAGGTCGTCGATCGCGATCTCTTCGCGCTGGATGCGCCCGAGGATCTCCTCGATCCGGGTCATCGCTTCTTCGTAGGTTATCTCTTTTTTTGCCATATGTCGATACGGTTTACGGTTGCGGTGAGGGTGCCGTCGGAAAGACGGATTTCCACTTCGTCGCCGGCGTCGATTTGCGTGGCCGAACCGATCGTCCGGCCGCCGCTGCGGAGCATCGCGAATCCTAATTTCAGCAGTCGTTCGGGCGTGTGGGCCGCTACGATCTCCGCCGCGCTGTCGAGCTGCAGGCGTCTCTGTGCCAGCCATTTGCGCGCCAGGTCGGCCGGGTACGGGGTGAGCCGGTCGAGCCGAGCCTTTTCGCGCGCGAGGCGTTCGCTGCACAGGCGGCGCAGGTCGCCCAGCCGCTTTTCGAGTTCCAACCGGGCCGCGAGGGTGTGGCTGCGGGTGATTTCGGCGAGCCGCAACGCCGCGCGGTCGAGATCGCCGTCGATCCGTCCGAGCCGTTCGGCGAACCACCCGGCTACGGCAGTGGGGGTCTTCAGCGCCGCGAAAGCCACCAGATCGGCTACGCTCGTGTCCTTGTCGTGGCCGATGCCCGTCACCACCGGCAGCGGAAACTGCGCGATGTGGGCGCAGAGCCGATAGGCGTTGAAGCAATTCAGATCGCTCGCCGAGCCGCCGCCGCGCAGAATCGCCACAGCGTCGAATTCTTCTTGTCGCTCGGCGATGCGGCCCAGTGCCTCGACGATCGAGTTTCCGGCTTCGGCTCCCTGCACGAAGGCGTTGAAAAGCGTCAGCCGGAAACGCCAGGGGCTGGCGGCGATCTCCTTGCAGAAGTCGCGGTAACCCGCCGCATGGGCGCTCGAAACCACTGCTATGCGCTGCATGCCGGCCGGCGCGACGAGCTGGCGGTTCATCTCCCACACGCCCTCCTCTTGCAGCTGGCGGATCGTCTCCTGCCGCTGCCGCTCCATGTCGCCCAGCGTATAGGCCGGGTCGACGTCGGTGATCTGGAGCGCGAAGCCGTACAATTCGTGGTAGGTCACCAGCGCTTTGGCCAGAATGCGCAGTCCGGCGTTCAGCGGCTGCTCGGTTTCGGCCCGGAAGCGCGCCGCGATGCGCGGGTAGTTGCTGCTCCAGATCATGGCCCGGGCCTGCGCCGTCGGCACTCCGTTGGCGCCCCCTTTCTCGACCAATTCGAGGTAGCAATGGCCCGAATGGTTGACTTTGAGTTCCGCGATCTCGGCACTCACCCACACCGGCAGTTCGAAGCGTTCTTCGAGCGCCTCTCTGACGGTGCGCTGCAACTCGCGCAGCGTGATATGCCGGGGTTCGGCCATTATCCCAGAAGAATTCCGATCGTGAACAGAACGCCGAACAGCAGCATGTTGCGTGCCGTTTCGCCCAGACAGACATTCAGCCCGTCGCCGTGGTCGATGCGGATCATCTTGCGCCACGTCCGAAAGAACGGGATGCCATAGAGCAGCGGCAGCAGCGCGCCCCACAGCCGCCCGTCGAGCAGCAGCGACAGACACAGCGCCTCGGCCGCCACGCCGAGCGCCAGATAACCCCAGCGTCCGACCCGCTCGCCCAGGCAGACCACGATCGTGCGCTTGCCGCATCGGGCGTCTTCGGCCCGGTCGCGGAAGTTGTTGACCCATAGCATGGTGTCGATCACCAAACCGCAGGCCGCAGCCGCCACGACGACCGGCCGGCTGCATGTCCCGGTCTGCAGGTAATAGGTGAAGCAGGCGGGTACCAGCCCGAAGAACGCCACCACCGCCGCGTCGCCCAGTCCGTGGTAGGCCAGAGGCCAGGGGCCGGCGGTGTAGAGATAGGCGAAGAGGATGCAGAGCACTCCGGCGGCCACGAGTTCCCGACCTCCGAAGCGGAGAACGCCGTGGTGCAGCGACCAGAACAACAGCCCGCAACCTGCGGCGCAGGCGGCCAGCGTGAAAAGCGCGATGCCCGTTTTCATGGCCGGGAGCGTGATGTAGCCCTTGGCGAACGCCCGGTCGGGGCCGAGGCGGTCGGGCCGGTCGGCACCGCGCAGAAAATCCCACAAGTCGTTGACCAGATTGGCCGTACATTGGGCCAGCACGGCGAACAGCAGGCACAGCAGGGCCGCGACCGGGCGGAATCCGCCGTCGCTCCATGCCAGGGCCGAACCCACGGCCACGGGGATCATCGAAGCGCCGAGGCTGTAGGGCCGCACGGCGAGCACCCAGGCTGCGAAAGAGTTGGTAGTCATAGAGAATGAAGAATTATAGTTTTTTTCGGACCGGCCGGTCATTGTATTCTGATGTAAGGTTCCCGCGGCATGGGTTTACCCTCGGGCAGCCGGAGGTTCAACACGCGCCGGGTTTCGACAGGAACGCCGTTTTTGGTCGCGGGAGTCCATTGCGGCGCTTCGGCCATGGCTTTGAGCACGCGGCGTTTCAGCCGGTTGTCGGTCGATTCGAGCACCCGGTCGACCACGGTCGCGCCCTCCTCCGTGATCTTGTAACGTATGGACACGCGGGCGGCCGGTTCATCGGCGCCCCACGCTACCCGGCGGGCGATATAGGCCTCGAACCCCAGCGAATCGGCATCGAAACGGGCGTGCGCATCGTATTTCAGCGCGATGAGGATCGCGCCACCCGAGGCCTTGTCGCCATAGCGGGCTATGGTCTCCTCGTCGGCCGGCAGCATGTCGAGGGTCGCGATGTCGGAGGCGGCGATCATGCCCACCGAATCGGCGGGCCACTCCCGGCCGTCGACCAGGTAGAGCGGCGGTCGCTGCGCGGCGAGCGGAAGCAGCAAAAGAAGAGAGAGCAAAGTTATGATGAATCTGTTCAATTTCATGCAGGTTTTCTCGCCTCGGCAAAGCTCGAACAAGTTCGGCTCTGCCCTCGGCTTACGAAAACGTTCAACTTCTTGCACCTTTGCACGACTTATGGCATCCGTTTTCGGCGACACTCACTCCGGCAGTGTCCAGCCCCATTTTCCCAAATCGACGCACCCGCCGGGCCGGAATCCGACCCCTTCGGCTTCGAGCAGCGCCCGCTGCTCCGCCCATCCGGGGACGGTGCGTCCCGAGGCATCGACGACCCGGTGGCAGGGCACCCCGTCGGGAGCCGAGGCCAAGGCGCGGCCTACATGGCGGGCATGGGCGGGAAAGCCGGCCAGTCGGGCGATCGTCCCGTAGGTCGTGACCCTCCCGCGGGGAATTTCGGCTACGATGTCGTAGACCTCGGCAGCGAAATCGGCAGGCAAAGCCATCGGCGGAGAGTCGGCGATCAGAGTTCGCTTTCCTTCAGACGCTCGGCGTTCTCCGCCACGATCAGGTGGTCGATGCAGTCCTGGATGTCGCCGTCCATGAATGCCGCGAGGTTGTAGATCGTGTAGTTGATGCGGTGGTCGGTGATGCGCCTCTGGGGGTAGTTGTAGGTGCGTATTTTGGCCGAGCGGTCGCCCGTCGAAACCATGGTCTTGCGCTTCGAGGCGATTTCGTCCAGATACTTGGAGTATTCGAGGTTGAAGACGCGCGTGCGCAGCTCCTCGAACGCCTTGTCGAAGTTCTTGAGCTGCGATTTCTGATCCTGGCACTGCACCACGATCCCCGTGGGGATGTGCGTCAGACGGATCGCCGAGTAGGTCGTGTTGACCGATTGTCCGCCCGGCCCCGAGGCGCAGAAGATGTCCTTGCGGATGTCGTTCATCGAAATCTCGATGTCGAACTCCTCGGCTTCGGGCAGCACGGCGACCGACGCGGCCGAGGTGTGGACGCGGCCCTGCGTCTCGGTCTGGGGCACGCGCTGCACGCGGTGCACGCCCGACTCGTACTTCAGGGTGCCGTAGACGTTCTGGCCCGACACCTTCATCACCACCTCCTTGTAGCCGCCTGCGGCACCCTCGGAGAACGAGGTGAGTTCGTAGCGCCACCCTTTCGACTCCACGTATTTGGTGTACATGCGCAGCAGGTCGCCGGCGAAGATCGCCGCCTCGTCGCCGCCCGTGCCGCCGCGGATCTCCACGATGGCGTTCTTCGAATCCTGCGGGTCTTTGGGGATGAGCAGCAACTTGATCTCCTCCTCCATGCGCTCGATGGCCG
>CAMWJM010000067.1 GCA_947174575.1 uncultured Alistipes sp.
TCCGCGGTCGGGGCATGTCGTTTTCCGAGGTGCGCGAATACCGCGCCGGCGACGACGTGCGCGACATCGACTGGAACGTCACGGCCCGTTCGCACAAGCCCCACATCAAGATCTACGAGGAGGAGCGCGAGCTGACCATGATGCTCCTGGTCGACGTCTCGGCTTCGCGGCTCTTCGGCTCGACCGACCGCCTCAAGCAGAACCTCATCACCGAAATCGCGGCCGTGCTGGCTTTCTCGGCGGCGCAGAACAACGACAAGGTGGGCTGCATCTTCTTTTCGGACAGGGTGGAGAAGTTCATCCCCCCGAAAAAGGGGCGCAGCCACATCCTCGCGATCATCCGCGAACTCGTCGGCTTCCGCCCCGCATCGCCGGGCACGCGCCTCTCCGAGCCGCTGCGGCTGCTGACCAACGTCAACAAGAAGCGCTGCACGACTTTCATTCTTTCGGACTTCCTCGACCCGGCGCACGATCGCGCGGCGCTCGAAGACGCCCTGAAGATCGCCGGCAGCAAGCACGACCTGGTGGGCATCCGCATCTGCGATCCGCGCGAAGCGGAGCTGCCCGACGTGGGCATCGTCGAGCTGCAGGACGCCGAAAGCGGCCGCAAAGTGTGGCTCGACACCTCCTCGCGCGCCGTGCGCGACCACTACGCCACAGCCTGGCGCCGCCGCAGCGACGAGATCGAAGCGATGCTGCGCCACCACCGCATCGACACGGCGACGATCTCGACCGCCGGCGACTATGTGGCCGAACTCATAAAACTGTTCAAACAACGATGAAACGACTCCTACCCCTCGGTCTCCTCTTCGTGAGCGCCGCCGCATGGGGGCAGCATACTCCCCTCGTCACGGCGCGCATCGAACCCGACAGCATCCTCATCGGCGACCGCTTCGACTACGTGATCGACGTCGAAAAAGACTTGGTGCAGGTGGTGGAGTTCCCCGTGTTCCAGCCCGACGGGAAAGAGCACCTCGTACTGGTCGAGGACGTTCCGGTCGACACGCTCGCCCGCGACGGACGCCGGCTCACGCTGCGCAAGCGCTATCGGCTGGCCGCTTTCGAGGAGGGCCGCTACGATCTGGGGCGCGCCGAGGTGCTCTATGCCGACAAGAACATCGTAGACACGCTGCATTCCGACGAACACCTCTTTTTAGAGGTAGCGACTTTTCAGATCGACTCGACGTCGCACTCGATCTTCGACCTCAAGCCCCAGCGCACGCTGCCGTTCCGTCTGGGCGAAATCGGCGGCTACATAGCGTGGGGCGCGCTGGCGCTCCTCGCGCTGGCGGCCGCACTTTTCGGATTGCACTGCTGGCTGCGCCGGCGCGGCACCTCTCTGGGCACCCTTTTCAAGCCCGCACCGGCCCTGCCGCCCCATGTCGAGGCAATCCGGGCGCTCGAAACGCTCCACCACCAGAAACTCTGGCAGAACAACCGCCACAAACAATATTATTCGGGTCTCACCGACATCCTGCGCACCTACATCGCCCGCCGCTGGGAGGTGGGGGCCATGGAGATGACCACCGACGAGATCGTCGAAGCCCTGCGGCCGCTCGACCTGCCCGACAAGGCGCGCATGGATCTCACGGCGATTCTGCGCGACGGCGATCTGGTGAAGTTCGCCAAGGCCACGCCCGAAGCCGAGGCCAACGAGGCGGCCTATCTGAAAGCCTACTATTTCGTCGAGGAGACCAAGCCCGCCGCCGAACAACCGGAGGAGAGCACCGAAAACCGATAACGAACCATGCACCGACTTCTCTACATACTTTGTCTTTTCGCCTTTCTGGGGGCTTCGGCCCAGCGCATGCCCGAACGCAGCCAGGTGCGCAAGGGCAACCGCCACTACCACAAAGGCGACTACAAACCGGCCATCGAACGCTACACGCAGGCGCTCACCTATGCTCCGGAGTCGTCCGAGGCGCTCTACGATCTGGGCAACGCTCTCTACAAAGCCGAGTTGTTCGACAAGGCCGAGCAGACCATGGCCCGGGCCGCGGCCGACACCCTGCGCAGCGACACCGAGCGTGCCGAGGCGTTCTACAACCTGGGCAACGCGCAGTTCAAGCAGCAGAAATACAAGGAGGCGCTCGAAAGCTATCGCCGCGCCATGCTGCTCGATCCCGCCGACATGGAGGCCAAATACAACTACGCCTACACCAAAAAACTGCTGGAAAATAATCAAGACCGGAATCAAAACCAAAACGGCGGCGACCAAAACCAGGATCAAGACTCGCAGAACGGCGACGGGCAGCAGAACGGCGACGGAGCATCACCGGATCGACAGCAAGACCCCGCGCAGCCTGACGAACAGCAGGGCGACGGGCAGGACGAGCGACAAGACGAGTCGCAGGACGACAGTCGGGATGACGGAAAATCTCAATCCGTTTCCGCCGGCATCTCCGAGCAGGAGCAACAACAGATGCTCGACGCCATTCAGGCCCAGGAGGACAAAACCCAGGATAAACTCAAGGAAAAACAAGGTGTCGTCGTTAGAGGGAAGAAAAACTGGTAGTTTTTCCGAGGCGAAAGGTGAAACTTGAAAAGTGAAAGGTAAAAAATGTCGTTCCACAATCCTCATATTCTTTGGTTGTTGCTGCTGTTGCTGCCGATGATCGCCTACTATGTGTGGCGCACGATGCAGGGCGGTGCGGCGATCCGCATCCCGACCGCCGACGGTATGAGCCGCGCCCCGCGGACGGTGCGCTACTACCTGCGCCACCTGCCTTTCGCGCTGCGGACTGCGGCTTGCGCACTGCTGGTCGTGGCATTGGCCCGGCCGCAGGATGCCGAGCGCTTCTCCCGCACCTCGACCGAGGGCATCGACATCATGCTGGCCATCGACGTCTCGGGGTCGATGCTCGCCCGCGACTTCAAGCCCGACCGCATCACGGCCGCCAAGGAGGTCGCCGCTTCGTTCATCGCCGACCGCTACGGCGACCGCATCGGTCTGGCGGTCTTCGCCGGCGAGGCCTTCACGCAGAGTCCGCTGACCACCGACCAGGCCACGCTGCAGACCCTTTTGAGCCGCATCCGCAGCGGCGTGATCGAGGACGGCACCGCCATCGGCAACGGTCTGGCCACGGCGATCAACCGCCTGCGCGAGAGCGACGCCAAGTCGAAGGTGGTGATCCTGCTCACCGACGGCGTGAACAACCGCGGCGAAATCGCCCCGCTCACGGCGGCCGAAATCGCTGCGGCACAGGGCATCCGCGTCTACACCATCGGCGTGGGCACCCAGGGCATGGCTCCCTACCCGGCCGTCGACATCTACGGCAACCCCACGGGCGGCACGGTCATGGCCAAGGTCGAGATCGACGAAAAGACCCTCCGCGCCATCGCCGAGCAGACCGGCGGCCGCTACTTCCGCGCCACCGACAAAGCCAAGCTCAAGGCGATCTACGACGAGATCAACCGACTCGAAAAGAGCAAGGTCGAGGTCACGGAGCATGTCGCCTATCACGAACTTTTCCTCGGGTGGGTGCTCTGGGCCGTGGCGCTGCTGACCATGGAGTTCCTGCTCGCGACGCTCGTTCTCAAACGCATTCCGTAAAACCCTGCGATCCGCCATGTTCCGATTCGCCGAACCCTCATATCTCTGGCTGCTGGCCGCCGTGCCGGCATTCGTGCTGCTCTACCTGCTCGCAGCCCGCAACCGTCGCCGCCGGCTCGCCCGCTTCGGCTGCGAAGCCACGCTCCGCTATCTGACGCCCGAAGTCTCCACGGCCCGCCCGGCGCTGAAGTTCATCGTTTTCTGCGCGGCCTATGCGCTGATCGTCTGCGCCGCCGCCCGACCCCAATTCGGCTCCCGGCTCCGCGAGGAGAAGGCGCAGGGCGTCGAAATGATGCTCGTGGTCGACGTCTCCAACTCGATGCTGGCCGAAGACTTCGAACCCAGCCGTCTGGAACGCACCAAATATGCCATAGGCAAGCTCTTCGACGGGCTGAAGCAAGACCGCGTGGGGCTGGTCGTCTTCGCCGGCGAACCCAAGGTGCAGCTCCCCATCACGTCCGATTACCGCATGGCCAAGGCCTTCGCGCGGCGCATCGACCCCTCGCTCGTGTCGGTGCAGGGCACGGCCGTGGGCAAGGCGCTCGAACAGGCGCTGCTGGCCTTCTCCGCCGACACCGACGAGCCGCACAGCCGGGCCGTGATCCTCATCACCGACGGCGAGAACCACGAGGACGACGCGCTGGCCGTGGCCCGGCGTGCTGCCGACATGGGCGTCCGCATCCACACCATCGGCATCGGCACGCCCGAGGGCGCCCCGATCCGCATCGGCGGCGAATTCATCCGCGACGAAAAGGGCGACATGGTGGTCTCGAAGCTCAACGAAAAAATGCTCTCCGAGATCGCCGAGCTGACGGGCGGCGCCTATGTACGTTCGTCGAAGCAGTCGATCGGCCTCGACGAAATCGTGGAGAACATCGGCAAAATGGAGCAGACGGAGCTTTCGACCGTCCGTTTCGAGGAGTACGACGAGCAATATCAATATCCGCTGGCCGCGGCGCTGGTGCTCCTGCTCGTGGAACTGCTGCTGCTCGACCGCCGCAACCCGCTACTGGCGAAATTCAACATATTCGATATATAATTCACAATTCATAATGCACAATTCATAATTACATTTACCGCAGACTCCGATCGCGAATAAAATGCTTGAATTATAACTAATTGTGAATTATGAATTGTGCATTGTGAATTTTTGATTACCTTTGTCCCGCAGGCCCGCTCCGTCGCTGCCGGCGCAAGCCGGGGGAGGAAAGTCCGGGCAACGCAGAGCACCGCGCAAGCTAACGACTTGATGTCCGAGAGGGCATGGCAGCGTAACAGAGAACGACCGCCTGCCGGATTTCCGGCCGGTAAGGGTGAAAAGGTGGGGTAAGAGCCTACCGCGGGGGCAGCGATGTCGCCCGGCCGTACGTCCCGCGGGTTGCAAGACCGTGTATACCGACAATGAAGGGTTGCTCGTCCGATGTCGGGGGGTAGGTTGCTGGAGGCGGCAGGCGACTGCCGTCGTAGATAAATGACGGAGACCCGGGATCGCTCCCGGGCACAGAACCCGGCTTACAAGGCCTGCGCACACGAAGAAGCCGCCGCCCCGAAAGGCAGCGGCTTTTTCCGTACACTCATCTCACGAGGCGGCGCAGGCCGAACAGCAGCAGCACACCCGCCACCGCGCCGGCCGCGAACCACCATCCGCGACGGACTGCAGGGGAGGCACGCGTCCGCGCCCCGACGACCTGCACTTCGCTGCGCGACAGGCTGTCGACGGAACATCGCTGCCGAAGTTCCTGCGCCGCCGAAGCGACCGAATCGTATTGCTTGCGGCTGCGGGTTTCCCTTCGCTCGACACGCGTCACCGCCCGCTGCATGCTGTCGCTCCGCGCTTCGACGATCAAGGTGTCGCCCCGACATCGCACAGCGACCGAAAGAGCACCCTCGCGCCGCGCGAACACGGCGCCGGGCGGCAAAACCTCCGCCTCCGCCAGCGGCACGGTCAACACCGCCCGCTGCGCCGCGACGGTCTCATAAGTCTCGACGCGGCTCTCGCACACGGCCGTCGTTTCCCGATCGCAGGACGCCGCCACAAGCGTATCGCAACGCTGCCGCTCCTCTACGGCCTCGACACGCTGCCGTGCCTGAAAATCATGCTGCGAACGGCTCCGCGACGCAGCGCAGGCCACGCACGACACCGCCGCAGCGACGGCGACGAACGCCCGGACTAAAGAAAGAAAATGCAAATTCATAAGTAGTTTTTGTTTACGTTGTTGGAAGGTAAATTACGGCGCAGCCGCTCGACCTCGCGGGTCAACCGGTCGACCTTGGCGAGCAGCTCCTGCTGGGCCACCTGCCACTCGGCCTTCTCCTGCCGCAGCGCCACGTTCTCCTGCAAGACCTGGTTGTACTTCTCGCTCAACAGGTCGATCGAACGCTGCATCTCGGCCAGAAAATCGTTGTTGCGTTTGCGACGGCCCACCGCCCACGAGGCGACGGCGCCCACGAATCCGCTCGGCAACGCAAAGGCCAGCAGATCGCTCAACCATGAAAACTCGGACATAGGAAAAGAAACGAAGTCGGATTCGGGCGCTACTTTCTCCAGTCGAATCCCGGGAAAAGACGGCGCAGCTCGGCGCACGAAGTGCGGTCGGCGATCAACGTGCCCAGGTAGTCGTTTTCGCTGACCAGCGCGTTAGCGATGGTGCGTTCCTCGACGAAGAACTCGTTGTCACACAGGATTCTGCGCACGTCGTCCTCGCGACGGCGACGCAGTTCGGCCCAATAGTAGTAGCGGGCGGCCACGGCCCGGTTGCGCTGACGGAGCCGCGCACGACGCGGCCTGAAGACCTCGCGGCCCTCGGATGGAATGGCTGTCATGGAATCGAAAAGATCGCTTGGCGCCCCTCGGCATGCCCCCGGGAAGCAGGGCCGAAACATCCGGAAGAACTCCGGAACAAAAACATGGCGCGATTGAAAAAAAAGAGTGCAGCTGCCCTGCAAATATACGATCCCGAAAAGGCGATGTCAAGGGAAATCCCGAAAAAAAATTCGAAATTTCCGTCAACCCGCTGACCGACAGCGGCAAAAAAAATCGATATTTTCGATAAGCCGAGAGCAAGGCCAAGTTACTTGGGCTATGCCGAGGCAAGAAAAGGCACATAGAATCGAATGCCTATCCACTCCCCCTTTGCTGCGGAACGGACAGTTTGCGGGACTCTGGGGAGACTGCAATGCAAAATATCGAAGCCGACGGGATGAGCGGGTTATGTCGGTTTCTT
>CAMWJM010000068.1 GCA_947174575.1 uncultured Alistipes sp.
GGCGTCGTTCGATGCCGTGTCGGTTGACGGCGACCTGGACATCCGCTTCGTCGCGATTCCCGAGTCGGAGGCGCCGCATATCGTCTACGATACCAAAGGTTCCTACACCACCAAGTTCCGGTTCGACGTGCGCGATCGGGAGCTGCGCATCCGTGAGCAGAGCGATTCGCGCCGTCCCGATCGTACGAGCGTTACGGTCTATTACAATGCGTTGCGTTCGGTGTCGGTGATCGGGGCCGTCGCTTCGTTCGATGCGACGGTTGCGGCCGATCTGTTCGATCTGACCCTCGATTCGGACGCTTCGCTGACCGTGGAGCTGCATGTCCGCGATCTGAATCTGACGCTCTCGGGCGAGAGCCGCGCCACGCTCACGGGGCAGGTGCGCTATCTGACGCTCTTCGCATCGGCCGGTCGGGTCGATGCGCAGGAGCTGACCTGCATGTCGGCCCGGGTCAATGCCCAGTCGCGCGCCCGCGTGCGCGTGGATGTGACGGAGCGCTTGGAGGCCAAGGTCTCGACCGGCGCTTCGGTGCGCTACAAGACCGCGCCCGAGCTGTTGCGCGTGACGCAGAATTTCCTGTCCGGCAGCGTCGGGCAGATCGGTAGCGAGGAGGACGACCGGCGCCGATGATCGGTTTTCTCGAAGAACTCGCACGCGATCTTTATGCGCGTTACGGCGAGGAGTTGAGCCGGCGGGCCATACTCTTTCCGTCGCAGCGTGCGCGGCTCTTTTTCGTCGATGCCCTGAAACGGATCGCCGGGCGCCCCATGTGGCAGCCCGCGTGGTGTACGATCGACGAGCTGACGACCGAGATTTCGGGCCTGCGCGTCGGCGACCGCATCCGGCTCATCGCCGAGCTGTACAAGGTCTATTCGCGGTTCCACGACGAGCCGTTCGACAAGTTCTATTTTTGGGGCGAGATGTTGCTCGCCGATTTCGACACCATCGACAAGTATCGGATCGACGCCTCGCAGCTCTTCCGCAACCTCTCCGAAATCAAGGAGATCGAGTCCGACATCTCCTACCTCACGCCTGCGCAGCTGCGCATTCTGGGCAATTTCTGGTCTTCGTTGGGGCCGGAAGCCGACCTTTCCGAGGAGAAACGTCGGTTTCTCGCGCTCTGGAAGACTTTGGGGCCGATCTACGACGAGTTCCGGCAACGCCTTTCAGCACTGGGCATCGCCTACGGGGGCATGGTGCAGCGCGCCGCCGCCGATCGCATCCGGGCGGGCGAGTTCGCGTTCGCCGAGCCGCGGCAGTATGTCATCGCCGGCTTCAACGCCCTTTCCGAGTGCGAAAAGGTGCTGTTCCGCTTTCTCTCCACGGCCGCCGAGACCGATTTCTATTGGGATTACGACGACTATTATCGGGCCGATTCCCGACAGGAGGCGGGCATGTTCGTGCGCGAGAACGTCGCGGCCTTTCCGCCGCGCGCCGAACTCTCGCACGACAACATGTCCCGGCCCAAGGAGCTTACCGTGGTGTCGGCCGTGTCGAATGCCGTGCAATGCAAGTACGCGGCCGAGGTGCTGCGGGAGTATGCCCGTCGGCAGCCGCTCGACAAACGCACGGCCGTGGTGCTCACCGACGAAAACCTGCTGCTGCCCCTGCTCTACGCCTTGCCCGAGGAGGCGGGGCGGGTGAACGTCACCATGGGTTACCCCCTCAAACAGAGCCTGGCCTACACTTTCGTCGAGCGGCTCGTGGAGCTGCAGGCCCGGCGTCGGACGAAGGGCGAGCACTGTCTTTTCTACCATATCGACGTCACGGGTCTCCTTGCTCATCCCTATGTCGCGGCTTGCGACGAGCAGTTGGTGGCCGACCTTGCGGAGGAGATCGTGCGCGAGCGGCGCATTTCGGTCGATGCCGCGTGGTTGGGGCGCAACGAGTTGTTGCAGCGGATTTTCTCGCCGGCCGCGACGTGGCAGGAGCTGTCCGAGCAGCTGCTCGGCATCGTGCGGATCGTGGCCCGCACCCCTTATCGGGGCGACGACGCCCGGCAGCGGATCGAGTTTTTGGCCGTCATCGCCGAGGAGATCGTCAAGTTGCGCAATTCGCTCGATGCTTGCGACATAACAGTTTCTACGGAGGTCTACACGTCGCTTTTGCGGCGGCATCTGCAGACGCTGCGCATCCCTTTCGAGGGCGAGCCGCTCGAAGGGTTGCAGGTCATGGGTATCCTGGAGACCCGCAACCTCGATTTCGAAAATGTCGTCATCCTCTCGATGAACGACGACAATTTCCCCGGCAACCGCATGGCGCAGGCGTCGTTCGTGCCCTACAACCTGCGGGCCGCTTTCTCGCTGCCCACGCCCGAGCACCACGAGGGGGTCTATGCCTACTATTTCTATCGCCTGATCCAGCGCGCCCGGCGGGTGCACATGATCTATTGCTCGCATGCCGACGAGAAGTCGACCGGCGAGCCGAGCCGCTACATCTACCAGCTCGACTACGAGAGCGGCCATCCCGTGCAGCGGGTCGAGGTGGGTGTCGGGGTCTATGCCTACTATTTCTATCGCCTGATCCAGCGCGCCCGGCGGGTGCACATGATCTATTGCTCGCATGCCGACGAGAAGTCGACCGGCGAGCCGAGCCGCTACATCTACCAGCTCGACTACGAGAGCGGCCATCCCGTGCAGCGGGTCGAGGTGGGTGTCGATGTCAATCTGGCGCCGGCGCAGCCGATCGTCGTGCCCAAGGACGAGCATGTCATGCAGTGCCTGGAGCGCTTCGTCGATGCCGACGGCCCCGCGACGCTTTCGCCGACCGCCTTTTTCCGCTATGTGGCCTGCCCTCTGCGGTTCTATTTCCATTCCGTGGCACGGCTCAAGACCGACGAGGAGGTCTCCGAGGAGGTCGATGCGCCCATGTTCGGTACGATCCTCCATGCTGCAGCCCAGCGACTCTATGGCCGCGTCGTCGGCGAGGCGCATCCCGGCGAGACGCTGCAGTCCTTGCTACGCTCGGACGAAGTGGCGGCGGCCGTCGTCGAGGCCATCAACGACCACTATCTGCGCGACGAGCATGCCGCTCCCGAGGAGTATTCGGGCAATCTGCTGTTGGTCAAGGATATCGTCGAACGCTATTTGCGCGGCGGGGTCATGCGCTACGATGCGACGCACGATGCTTTCACCGTCACCGGGTTAGAGGAGGAGGTGGCTTATGCTTTCCCGTTCGAGTCGGCGGGGCGGGCCTTGCAGCTTCGCTTCGCCGGCATCGCCGACCGCATCGATCGGTTGGACGACGGCACCCTGCGCGTGGTCGACTACAAGACCGGGGCGCCGCATTTGGATTTCGACGGCATCGAGAGTCTGTTCCGCGGCGAGGGCAAGCAGCGGCTCTCCAACGTTCTCCAAACCCTGCTCTATTCGATGATGCTTTTCCGCTCGCGCGGGTGCGACGCCCGCCCGGCCCTCTACTATGTCCGCAACATGCACCGCGAGGATTACGCCCCCGAGCTGTCCGACGGCCAGACCAAGATGCAGGGGGCGCCCTATTCGTTCTATGCCGCCTCTTTCGAGGCCGAGGTGCGGGCCGCCCTGTCGGAGCTGTACGATCCTGCCGTGCCGTTCGTGCAGTGCGAGGATGCCGACACGTGCAAATTCTGCGACTTCAACGTCATTTGCAAGCGGTAATAGATTGCCCTGAATCGAATCCTCGTTGTGCCTTGTATAGCTCTTGAGAACCGTGTGGGTTGCAGCCTCTCCCGGCATAAGCCCGCAAAAGCGCATGCTCCGCAGGTTGCTGCGGCAAAGACAAGCGAATGGGGCGGATTTCGCCGGTCGGCATAAACATACGCCCCGAACCGAAAAGTTCGGGGCGTGAACGTCTCGTTTCGCCTCGCGGGCGATTGTGGGCTTATTCGTAACGGCCCGATTTCAGCCGCTCGACCTCTTCGCGCGTGAGGAAGCGCCAGGCGCCGCGCTTGAGGTTCTTTTTGGTCAGCCCCGCATAATAAACGCGGTCGAGTTTGGTCACGGTGTAGCCCAGGAATTCGAAGATGCGCCGCACGATGCGGTTGCGGCCCGAGTGGATTTCGATGCCGATTTCCTGCTTGTTCTCCTTGACGTAGGAGATTTCGTCGGCGAAGATTTCGCCGTCCTCCAGCGTCACGCCCTCGGCTATGCGATCCATGTCGGCCCGCGTCAGGGGTTTGTCGAGGGTCACCTGATAGATCTTTTTCTTGCGGTAGGAGGGGTGGGTGAGCTGCTTGGTCAGATCGCCGTCGTTGGTGAAAAGCAGCAGCCCGAGGCTGTTCTTGTCCAGACGCCCCACCGGATAGACGCGTTCCTCGCAGGCGCCGGCCACCAACTCCATGACGGTTTTGGTGGCATGGGGATCGTCGAGCGACGTCACATAGCCCTTGGGCTTGTTGAGCACCAGGTAGACTTTCTTTTCGCCCTCGACGCGGCTGTCGTTGAACTTCACCTCGTCGGTCGGCAGCACCTTGGTGCCCAGCTCGGTGACGATCCGTCCGTTGACCGAGACCAGCCCGGCCGTGATGAAGTCGTCGGCCTCGCGGCGCGAGCAGATGCCCGATTGCGCCAGAAAACGGTTCAGGCGCATTTCGCCCGTTTGCTTGGCAGGGTCGTATTTCGGATAGGACGCGGGTTTGCTGCCGAAGCCCCGACCGCTTTTTTTGTCGGCGAACTTTTTGTTGCCGTAGTTCTTCGGTCCGGATTTTTTGAAGTCCGTTTTATGGTCGTGAGACGGATATTCGGGGTTGTCGCCGAAATTCCGTTTGCCTCTCTTGTCGCCATAGGCTTTCGCACCGAATTTCCCGGAAGCGTTTTTGCGATCGTCGCCCGACTGGAAAGCGGGTTTGTCGTTGTAGCGTCTCGGAGTGCGATGTGCACCGTAGCTCGGGCGCTCTTCGCCGAATGTCGTCTGGTCGTTATCGAAACGTCGGTTGTCGTAGTCCGGCTTCTCTCCGAACGACCGGCGGCTTTTCTCGCCATACGGTTTGCGGCGGGGCTGATCGAATGCCGGGCGGTTGTCGCGCGTGAAATTGGGGTTATACGAAGCCCGTTCGGGACGGGCCGTTCGCTCCGAGTCGGCGGCATCGCGCTGCGGACGCGGACGACGCTCGACGCGCTCCGCCGTGGCGGTCACGGTGCGTCGCCGTTTGTCGCGGCCGAAGCGTGCGAGCACCATAGTCGAGTCGTTATTGTTGTCTTTCATTTTGCTGTGATGATTTGTCGCTGCAAAGGTAATCCAATTTTCCGGATTCCGGCACACGTATCCTGCCAATTGCGGCAAAAAGCCGGGAACTGCGACTATCTTGTCGAAAATGCCGAAACCGCATAAGCTCATAGCCCCGGTCATCGCCCCTCCCCGATCTTCCAGTTGGAGAATATAAATATTGGAGGGCCGGAAATCTTCCGGCCCTCCAATCGATTATGGGAAGCGGCAGAATTTTTCTGCCGTTTCCGAAGTTGCTAACACTCTTCTTCTACGGCCTTGAACAGATCGACATCCTCCAGCGACGAGTTCATCACATAGGTGTAAGCCTCGGTGATCTTGCCCTCGGCGAGTTTGGCGAAGATGCGGGCCGAGTGGACGTACTCCTCGCATTCGCCGGCCTGACGGGCCAGCAGGTAGGCGATGATGATGTGTCCGGCGGTCTCGACCAGACGGCGGGCATGGAAATCCTTGAATCCGGGTTTCTCCTTGTCGCCGTTCTCGACGCGCTCGATCATCTCCACGAACTTGGCCGTCAGTTCCTTGAGCTTGGCGACTACGGGCTGCATGCACGCGCAGTAGCTCTCGGCGGCGTAACGCTCGATCTGCTCCAGGAACGTGCCTTTCGTCACGGCGTTGATCGCCGCCACAACCTGCAGCTGCGAGGTACCCTCGTAGATGTTCATGATGCGGGCGTCGCGGTAGATGCGCTCGCAGGGGTAGTCCTTCATGAAGCCCGAGCCGCCGTGAATCTGGATCGCGTCGTAGGCCAGTTGGTTGGCATACTCCGACGAGAAGAGCTTCACCAGCGGCGTGAAGCCGTCGGCCAGACGGGTGTAGAACTTCATCTCCTGACGCTCCTCGGCTTCGAGCGAACGCTCGTGCGAAATGTGGGTATACTGCTTGTAGATCTCCACGAAACGCGTGGTTTCATAGAGCAGCGCACGGGCGCCCTGCAGCTTGGCTTTCATGTTGGAGAGCATCTCCGAAATGGCGGCGAACCGGATGATCGGCTTGCCGAACTGGGCACGCTCGTGGGCATATTTCAGCGCCTCGCGATAGGCCGCTTCGCACGTGCCGACCGACTGCGCGCCGATACCCAGACGGGCGGCGTTCATCAGCGACATCACATATTTGATCAGGCCCATCTTGCGGTCGCCGACCAGCTGCGCGGGAGCATTGGTGAAGACCAGTTCGCACGTGGGCGAACCCTTGATGCCCAGCTTGTTCTCGATGCGGCGCACCTTCACGCCGCCGTCGCGCTTGTCGTAGACGAGCATCGACAGACCGCGGGCGTCGGTCGTTCCCTCCTCGGTGCGGGCCAGAACGAGCGACACATCGCCGTCGCCGTTGGTGATAAAACGTTTCACACCGTTCAGCAGCCACGTCTGCTTCTCCTCCGACCAGGTGGCTTTCAGCATCACGGCACCCAGGTCGGAACCGGCATCGGGTTCGGTGAGATCCATGGCGCAGGTCGCGCCGGCCGAAACCCACGGCAGGAACTTCTGCTTGATCTCCTCGGAGGCGAATTCGTTCAGTGTCTCGGCGCAGTCCTGCAGACCCCAGATATTCTCGAAGCCGGCATCGGCGCGG
>CAMWJM010000069.1 GCA_947174575.1 uncultured Alistipes sp.
GTTGTTGCATATTCGATTTGGACGGGGTGTTAGTCGACACCGCATGTTTCCACTATCTGGCATGGGCCGATATGGCGAATGACCTCGGATTCGAGTTTACGCCCGAGCAGGGCGAGGCCACCAAGGGCGTCAGCCGCATGGCTTCGCTCGACATCGTGCTGCGCGCCGGGGGCATGGAAGCCCGCTTTTCCGCCGAGGAGAAGGTGCGTTTGGCCGCCGAGAAGAACGCCCGCTATCTGGAGTTCATCACCCGCATGACCGCCGACGAGGTGCTGCCGGGTGCGCTGCAGTTCCTGCAGGGGCTGAAAGCCGCCGGCATCAAGGTGGTGCTGGGTTCCGCGTCGAAGAACGCCGGCGTCATCCTCGACCGCTGCGGGTTGAGGCCGCTGTTCGACCATATCGTCGACGGCACGCTCGTTTCCAAGGCCAAGCCCGATCCCGAGGTCTTCGCCAAGGGGGCCGAGCTGGCCGGCGAACGTGCGGCGGATTGCGTCGTCTTCGAGGACGCCGCCGCCGGCATCGAGGCCGCCACGCGCGCCGGCATGCGCTCGGTGGGCGTGGGGGGCAGTCCGCTCCTCGACAAGGCCACCCTGCAGCTGCCCACGTTCGAGGGCTTCACGTTCGAACAACTTCGCCAACAAATCGACTGATACCATATGAACCAGTTCATCCAAACCGACCCCTGGATGCTCGTCGAGGATCGTTTCGATCCCGCGCGCGTCAAATCTTCCGAGTCGCTTTTCGCGCTGGGCAACGGCGTCATGGGCGGCCGTGCCAACTTCGAGGAGCGCTATTCCGGCGATTCGTTGCAGGGCAACTACATCGGCGCGATCTACTATCCCGACAAGACCCGTGTGGGGTGGTGGAAAAACGGCTATCCCGAGTATTTCGCCAAGGTGCTCAACTCGGCGTTCTGGATCGGCGTCGACGTCGCGATCGACGGCGAGCCGCTCGATCTGGCCTGCGTCGAGGTGCTCGCATTCCGCCGCGAGCTGGACATGCGGCGTTCGGTCTTGACGCGCCGCATGACCGTGCGGATGCGATCGGGCGCCGAAGTCGAGGTCGAAGTCGTGCGCTTCCTCTCGCTCGAGCGGCGCGAGCTGGGCGTCATCCGCTATGCCGTCCGGCCGCTCGACCGGGCTGCCGAAATCACTTTCTCGCCCTACATCGACGCCGACGTCCGCAACACCGATGCCAACTACGACGAGAAGTTCTGGGAGCATGTTTCCACCGAGGGCGACGCCGTGCAGAGCCGTACCAAGAAGAGCGGCTTCGACGTCGCCTGGGCGCAGCGCGTTTTCCTCGACGGCGCCGAGTTCCGCTGCGAGACGACGACCGAGCAGGTGCGCCATACCGCCGCTGTGCGTCGCGAAGCGGGGGAGTGGGCCACGCTTTATAAATATGTGGGTATCTGCTCGTCGCTCAACCATCGTCCCGAGGAGTTGATCGCCGCGGCCCGTGCCGTGGCCGACGACGGGGCCGATGCCATGTTCGGCCCGCTGCTTCGCGAGCAGGAGGAGGCCTGGGCCGCCCGCTGGCACAGCTGCGACATCGAGATCGACGGCGACGATGCCGCCCAGCAGGGCATCCGCTTCTGCATCTTCATGCTGCTGCAAACCTACACGGGCGTCGACACGCGTCTGAACATCGGCCCCAAGGGCTTCACGGGCGAGAAATACGGCGGCGTAACCTATTGGGACACCGAGGCCTACTGCCTGCCGTTCTATATGGCCACCGCCGGCCGGGAGGTCGCCCGCGAACTCTTGGTCTACCGCTACAACCAGCTCGACAAGGCCATCGAGAACGCCGCCAAATTGGGCTTCCGCGACGGCGCAGCCCTCTACCCCATGGTAACTATAAACGGCGAGGAGTGCCACAACGAGTGGGAGATCACTTTCGAGGAGATCCACCGCAACGGCGCCATCGCCTACGCCATTTTCAACTACATCCGCTACACCGGCGACGAAGCCTATCTGGCCGAGGGCGGTGCCGAGGTGCTGCTTTCGATCGCCCGCTTCTGGGCGCAGCGCATCACGTGGTCGGAGGCCCGCAAGAAGTATGTCATGCTCGGCGTCACCGGCCCCAACGAATACGAGAACAACGTCAACAACAACTGGTACACCTCCTACATCGCTTGCTGGTCGATGCGCTATGCCGCCCGGGCCGTGAAGTGGGTGCGCGAACACCGGCCCGAGGCCTACGCCGACCTCTGCGCCCGCCGCGCGTTCGACGAAGCCGCCGAGACGGCCAAATGGCTTGAGATCGATGCCAACATGTATCTGGGCGAGGATCGCGAGTTGGGCATCTTCCTCCAGCAGGACGGCTATCTGGACAAGGAGCAGGTGTTGGTGAAAGACCTCGATCCCGCCGAGCGGCCGATCAATCAGAAGTGGTCGTGGGATCGCATCCTGCGCTCGTGCTTCATCAAACAGGCCGACGTGCTGCAGGGCCTCTACTTGTTCCGCGACGAGTTCGACGCCGCGACCCTGCGCCGCAACTTCGACTTCTACGAGGCCCGCACGGTGCACGAGTCGTCGCTCTCGCCCTGCGTCCACGCCATTCTGGCTGCCGGGCTGGGCCTGATGGATAAGGCCTACGAGCTTTATCTGCGTACGGCGCGGCTCGATCTCGACGACTACAACCGCGAGGTCGAGGAGGGCTGCCATGTCACCTCCATGGCCGGGTCGTGGCTCGCCGTGGTCGAGGGCTTCGGCGGCATGCGGGTCAGCGACGGGCTGCTGACGTTCGAACCCCACCTGCCCGAGGCGTGGCGGCGTCTGGCGTTCCGCATCGACTACCGGGGGCGTGTGCTCTCGGTGGAAATCACGCGAGCGAGCGTGACGATCGCTTGCGAGGGCGCTCCGGTCGAGGTCGTGCTCGGCGGCGAAAAGGTGCTCGTCGAGGACACGGTCGAGCGCGCATTGAAATGAAGAAATAAAATCGAAGTTATTCCCATTTTTCGATAAGCCGAGTGCTGCGCCGAATTTATTCGAGCTTCGCCGAGGCGGGAAAAACTGCAAGAATTTGAACCTAACACAACCTATTATTAACTAACACAAACAGCTTTATGCGAAGAATTTTGGCTATGTGTTTGGGGGTTATGCTATTATGCGCAATTACCCCCCCCCTCGCGCCGGCACAGAACGGCGGGCGCGAGATAAAGGGCATCGTCGTCGATGCTTCCGGTACGCCCGTTATCGGAGCCACCGTGGTGGAGGTGGGAACCACCAACGGTACGTCGACCGACCTGAACGGACAGTATGTCCTCCGGGTCGGGGACGGCAATTCCGCCGTCCGCATCAGCTATATCGGCTATAAGGATTGGCAGCGCGTCGCTTCGTCGTCCGATTTCGCGCGCGTGGTGCTCGAAGAAGACCTCATGTCGCTCGACGAAGTGGTGGTCATCGGCTACGGCGCCGTCAAGAAGAACGACATGACCGGTTCGGTCGTTGCCGTCAAGGCCGAGGAGGTCAACCGCGGCGCCCTGACCTCGCCCCAGGAGCTGCTGCGCGGTAAGGTTCCGGGCGTCAACATCGTCTCGGGCGACGGCGCTCCGGGTGCCGGTGCCGAAATCCGCATCCGCGGCGGCGCTTCGCTCTCGGCCAACAACAACCCGCTGATCGTCATCGACGGCGTGCCCGTGGCCAACGACGCCGGCCCCGGCATGGCCAACGGCCTGTCGATGGTCAACCCCAACGACATCGCCTCGTTCACCGTTTTGAAAGACGCTTCGGCCACGGCCATCTACGGTTCGCGCGCCTCGAACGGCGTCATCCTCATCACCACCAAGAAGGGCGAGGGCGGGCGGCCCCGCGTATCCTACAACGGCAGCGTCTCGGTCAAGCACAACTTCAAGACCATGGAGATGATGGACGCCGCCCGGTTCAAGGACTATATCCTCTCCACCAATCCCGACCTGGCCGACAAGGCCCAAGCGCTCTTCGGCACTGCCGACACCGACTGGCAGAGCCTGATCTACAAGGTCGGCATCGCCACCGACCACAACATTTCGGTCTACGGATCGGCTTTGAAAGACAAACTGCCCTACCGCGCTTCGGTCGGCTACACCTACGACGGCGGTACGCTCAAGACCTCCGACAACCAGCGCGTGACGGTCGACCTGAACCTCGCGCCCAAGTTCTTCAAGGATCATTTGTCGGTCAACCTCAATGCCAAGGGCATCTACAACCGCGCCAACTACGCCGATACCGGCGCGATCGGGGCTGCGGTCTACTTCGATCCCACGCAGGATCCCTACCACCGCACTCCCGAAGGAGCCGTCGACTATGCCACCAACAACGGCTACTTCAACTGGGATACCAACCTGGCCGACACCAGCCCGTTGTCGCTGCTCTACGATGCCTGGGACGCCAACAGTTCCTACCGTGCGCTGGGCAACCTGCAGTTCGACTATAAGGTGCACGGCCTCGAAGAGTTGAGTTTCAACCTCAATCTGGGTCTCGACATCACCTCCACTTCGGGCGACAAGGGCAACCGCCCCGGTTCGTACATGGCCAACGACGACGGCGACTCCGCCTATAAGACGCGCGGCCGCTTCGAGGAGTACGAGAACCTCCACCGCAACCAGCTCTTGGAGTTCTACGCTTCCTATGCCAAAGAGTGGGGCATCCACAACTTCAGCGCCATGGCCGGTTATTCGTGGGCCGAGAACTACGCTTCGACCGATTCGTGGAACTACGGTCGCGTCGTCGCTGCGGACGAGTCGCGCCCGTGGGATGCCAAGGAGATCAACAAGACCCATTCGGCCTACCAGGACGTGCTGGTTTCGTTCTACGGACGTCTGAACTACTCGATCGATTCGCGCTACCTCTTGACGTTCACCATGCGTGCCGACGGTTCGTCGCGTTTCGTGGGCAAGAACCGCTGGGGCTACTTCCCCTCGGCCGCCGCTGCGTGGAACATCGCACAGGAGAAGTTCCTCAAGAACTCCAACGTCGTGTCGGCCCTCAAGCTCCGCCTGGGCTGGGGCGTCACGGGCCAGCAGGACTTCGACGACCGCTATGCCGCCAAATCCTACGCCGAGATTTCGAAAGACCCCGCCACGACCTATCCGCTGGGCGGCGAGTGGTACTATCCCCTCAAGCCGCAGGCCTATAACGAGAGCCTGAAGTGGGAGGAGACCACCACCTACAACATCGGCCTCGACTTCGGCTTCCTCAACGGCCGCATCAACGGTTCGGTCGACGCCTACTACCGCAAGACCGACGACATGCTCTCCTATGTGGCCGTGCCTCTGGGCGGCAACTTCTCCAACTACGTCTACCAGAACATCGGTTCGATGAAGAACAAGGGTATCGAGGTGTCGTTGAACTTCGTCCCCGTGCAGACCAAGGACTGGCACCTGCAGATCGGGCTGAACGGTACGTTCCAGAACACCGAGATCACGGCCCTGCCGTCGGATGCCATCGACGTGGGCGGTGCCGGCGGCGGTACGGGCAACACGGCCCAGCGCCACATGGTGGGTTATACGCCCTACACGTTCTACCTCTGGCAGCAGGCCTACGACGCCGACGGCAAGGCTATCGAAAACGCCCTCGTAGACCGCGACGGCGACGGTCAGATCACCAATGCCGACCGCTACATGACCAACAAGAGTCCCAACCCCGACTTCTACTACGGCGTCAACCTCAAGTTGAGCTACAAGAACTGGGACTTCGGCTTCAACGGCCACGGCACCGTGGGCAACTACATGTTCAACGACGTCATGCGTCGCTCGGCCACGTCCTACTACCGCGATCTGATCGGTAAGGGCTACCTGTCGAACACGCAGCCCGTGGCTTCGCGCTACGGCTTCACGTCGAGCGCCTCCACGGCCCAGTGCCTCTCTGACCTCTTCCTGGAGGAGGCTTCGTTCTTCCGCATGGACGACATCAACCTGGGCTATACGTTCCGCAACGTCGCCAAGTCGGGCGTCTCGATCCGTTTGGCCGCCGGCGTGCAGAACGTCTTCGTCATCACCGATTACAGCGGTCTCGATCCCGAAGTTTCGGTGGCCGGAGGTATCGACGGCAACGTCTACCCGCGTCCGCGCATCTACAGCCTGCGCCTGGGCATCAACTTTTAATCCGAGGAGTTCACGATTATGAAAAAGCATATTTTATTCGCAGTCTGCGCGGCTCTGTCGTTCACCGCATGTATCGGCGACCTCGACCAGAACCCGCTTTCGGATACGGCCATTCCCAATGGCGAAATCTATCCCAACCCCATCTACCGCATGGGACAGCTGGCCAAGATCTACGGCGGCTTCACGCTCGTCGGCCAGTCGGGTGCCGGCACGGCCGACATCTCGGTCGGCGACGCCGGTGCTTCGGAGTTCCTGCGCGCCTGGTGGTCGATCCAGACCCTTTCGACCGACGAGGGCCATTGCGTCTGGGGCGATGCGTGGGTCAAGGAGATCTGCAACGACACCTGGACGTCGACCAAGAACGACGCCATCTATGCCACCTATACGCGTGCCATGATGATGATCGCTTTTGCCAACGAGTTCCTGCGCAACACCGACGACAGCGACTCGGAAGTCGCTACCGAGCGTGCCGAGGTGCGTTTCCTGCGCGCCTATGCCTATTGGATCTTGCTCGACTGCTTCGGCAACCCGCCTTTCGTGACGGAGCACGACGCCGTGGGAGCCTCCAAACCCGAGCAGATCGACGCCGAGTCGCTCTTCGCCTGGCTGAAAACCGAACTCGACGACTTGACCGGCGAGGCTTCGCA
>CAMWJM010000070.1 GCA_947174575.1 uncultured Alistipes sp.
CTTCGCCTTTTGCGGCATCGCCGTTCCTGTCTCCTTTCGCATCGTCGCCGTTCGCTACCATAGATTCGGCGGTGCTGCAAGCAAACGCTCCGACATATAAGCCAACAGGCGAATCATCCGACGATTCGGCCGATGTTTCATTGGATATTCCGGCCGATATTCTTTCGTCCGAGATTTTCACTCCTCTTTATCGCACCGTGGAGCCGCAGGAGATCTTCGGCGCGGCTTCGACCCGCACGACCGAAATCGCAGTGCCGGCCCCCGATCCCAAGCCCCTGCGGCCGCTGACCGACACCCCCTATTTCGAAACGCTGGTGCTGCTGCTCACGGCGGCCTATGCGATCTTCCTCTATCGCCACCTCAACGACATCGTGCTGCTGTTGGGGCGGGTTTTCCGCCCCCGGGCTTCGCACGAACGACTCGTCGACGCCTCGGGCGGCGGCAACAACATCCTCCGTTTCCTCAACATCGCGGCGGTCATCGGGTTGTTCGTTCTGGGTGCCGCCATCACCCGGTATGCCGACACGCAGCTGCCGGCCGAGGAGACGGCGGCCTGGCCCCGCAAACTGCTCGCCACGGCCAGCCTGCTCGTCGCTGCCGTGGGGGTGGCGATCATCGCCTATCAGTCGCTGGTGCTCAAAACCGTGGGCGCCGTGACGCTCTCCCTGCCGTTCATGGATCAGATCTGGACGCTCAAACGCACCTACTTCGCCCTGGCGGCTATCGTCGCCGCGCCCGTGTTCCTGCTCCTGGCCCTCGTGCCGTCGGCCTCGGGCACGACCTGGTTCTACATCCTGGCCGGCGAATCGGCCGTTACGGCAATCTTATGTCTCAGAGAGACGTCGCAGCTGTTTCTTGCAAAAAAAATTCCTATTTTGTATTGGTTTTTGTACCTTTGCGTCGTGGAAATCTTCCCTTTCAGCCTGCTGTGGCTGATCGCGACCAGATAATCCGCCAAGCAACAATAACCGCAAAAGGAGGTACCTTTGAAAATCGCCAGCGTATTGGTTTCGCAGCCGAAACCGGCCATCATCGAGAAATCGCCGTTCTACGAGTTGTCGCGACGGCACGAGGTGGAGATCGCCTACAGGCCTTTCATCCGCGTGGAGGGCGTGTCGCTCAAGGAGTTCCGCGCCCAGCGGGTCGAGATTCTCGATCATACCGCCGTCATCTTCACGTCGCGCACCACCGTCGACAGCTTCTTCCACATCTGCGAGGAGGCCCGGATCGCCGTGCCCGAGACCATGAAATACATCTGCCAGACCGAAGCCGTGGCGCTCTATCTGCAGAAATACATCGTCTACCGCAAACGCAAGATTTCGTTCGCCGACGGGTCGTTCACGTCGCTCATCGAATTGATCATCAAGCATAAGGAGGAAAAGTTCCTGCTGGCGCTCAGCGAACCCCACAAACCCGAGTTGCCCGACGCGCTGTCGAAACTCAAGCTGGCCGTCGATCCGGTGATCCTGGCCCGTACGGTCGCGGCCGATCTCGATGCCGTGCACCTGCAGGACTACGGGCTGCTGGCCCTCTACTCGCCCTCGGACGTCAAGACGCTCGTGGGGCGGCACAGCGTCGCCGACCTGCCCCCCGTGGCGGTTTTCGGCGACGGGACGCTGCGCGCGGCCCTCGATGCCGGACTGCGGGTGCTGGCCAATGCTCCTACGCCCGAAGCCCCCTCGATGGCCAAGGCGATCGACCTCTATCTGACCAAAATCGAACGCGGCGAACCGATCGAACCGGTAGCCCCCACGACCGACACCCACAAGGAGGAGTTCCTGCGCACCCAGCAGCACAAGCTGGCCAAGAGTCGCACGCGCCGCGCAAGCGCCGAAACCCGCAAATAAACAGCCGGAAGATGCCCGACCGTTCGCTTCCCCGCACAGAGCGGCTTCGGTCGCTCGGAGCCATTCGCCGGCTTTTCGAGAGCGGCCGAAGCGGGTTCGTATTTCCGTTCCGATACATATGGTACGCCGAACCGGATACGGCGCACTCCGTCGAAGTGCTTTTTTCCGTTCCCAAGAAGTTCCACAAGCGGGCCAACAAGCGCAACCTGCTGCGCCGCCGCACCAAAGAGGCCTATAGGTTGCAAAAGCAGCTGCTCATCGGCCCCGACGACCGGCCTTTCGCGCTCGATCTGGCGTTGATCTATTCGTCGAAAGAAATCGTGCCCTACAAGCAGATCGCCCATGCCGTGCGGAAAATCCTCTCTGCAATCCGCGAACAAATGCAAACGGACAGCCGGCAACCGGTCGATGCCTTTCGATCGACGCGACCATGAACGACAAAATGCGCTTTTCGTTCCGCCGGCTATCGGCTCTGCCGCTGTTGCTGCTCGTACGTTTCTACCAGCTTTGCATCTCGCCGCTCACGCCGCCGACCTGCCGCTATACGCCCACCTGCTCGCAATATGCCCTCGAAGCGCTGCGCAAATACGGCCCGCTGAAAGGCGGCTGGCTCGCCCTGCGGCGCCTCGCCCGCTGCCACCCCTGGGGCGGAAGCGGATACGATCCGGTACCATAGACGGCTATTCGCACTGCCCGCTGCAGTGCTCGGAAAGGGTTTCGCATTCGAGCGTGGCATGGGCGATGCCGGCATCTTCGAGCAGCCCTTTCAGCAGCGGTTTCACCCGGGCCATGGTGCAGGGATCGGCGAGCACGACGTGCGCCGTGAGGGCATTCTCCGTGGTGCTGATCGCCCAGACATGGATGTGATGCACCGCCTCGACCCCCTCCACGGCGGTCATCCGGCGCTCCAGATCGGCCACGTCGATGCCTGCAGGCACGCCGTCGAGCGAAAGCCGCAGGCTGTCGCGCGTCAGCGACCACACCGACACCACGATCACCGCCGCCACGATCAACCCCACGATAGGATCGACGATCGTCCAGCCCGTGCGAGCGATCACCAGCCCCGAGACCAGCACGCCCACCGACACCAACGCGTCGGCCGCCATGTGGAGGTAGGCGCCCTTGACATTGAGGTCGCGCTTGCGATCCCTCATGAAGAGCCACGCCGTGAATCCGTTGATCACTACGCCGATACCGGCCGTCCAGGCGATAGCCCCGCCCTGAATCGGCGCGGGATACCGCATGCGCCCCACGCTCTCGGCGACGATGACCCCCACGGCGATCAGCAGCAGCAACGAGTTGAGCAGCGAAATGAGCACCGTGCTTTTCTTATATCCATAGGTATAGCGCGCCGTAGGCCGCATCCGGGCCAAGCGGAACGCCCACATGGCCAGCAGCAGACTCGCCACGTCCGAAAGGTTGTGGCCCGCATCGGACAGCAGCCCCATGGAGCCGTACCACAGGCCGGCCAGAAACTCCACGACGACGAACGACACGTTGAGAGCGATGCCGATCACAAAAGCGCGGTCGAGCGACGAAATACGGTGTGCGTGCGAATGGGAGTGGGAATGGCTCATGCAGGGTTGTCGGTTATGGAATCTTTGATTTGAGAGAGTTCGACCAGCTTGTTGACGATAGCGTAGATCGTCAGACCGGCCGCCGAATGGATCTGCAATTTCGATGCAATGTTGCGCCGATGCGTAATGACCGTGTGGGTCGAGATGCACAGCTGGTCGGCGATCTGCTTGTTGGTCAGCCCCTTGACCACACAGACGATGATCTCCCGTTCGCGGGCGCTCAACGGCTCCCGACGCTCCTCGGCCACGGAGTCGTCGGCCGCCAGGCGCTCGACGGCAGGGATGAAAATTTCGTTCTCCACGGCGTTGTGCGACGCCAACTCCTCCTCGCAGGTGAAAATGTCGTAGAGCACACCGTTCAGCTCGTTGCTGCCGCCCGAGGGGTAGTATTTGATGATGATGTTCTTCAACTCGCGCAGACGGTCTTCGATCCGGTCGTGATGCCGGCGGAAGACGTCGATCGAGTAGTCGGCTTTCCGCTCGCCGGCGAGCAGGGCCTCGACATAGGGGAACACCGACCGCTCCTCGTAGGTCATGTGGCGGTCGACCTCGGCGACATATTCATCGAAATAGCGCATGATCGCGAACGACACGTCGTTCAAGCTGCAGTCGACAGCCTCGATCAACTTGCGCCGAATGGCCGGCAGACGGAAATCGAGAAAGTAGCCGTGCGAATTGTGGAGATAATCCAGCAACGACCGCACCGACACCTCGGCGGCCAGCTCCTCGCCGGCGCCCGGGTCGACCGACAGATTGACCACGGCCAGAAACGTAGCGACGTCGACCTTATGTTCGGCGCACACCTCGCCCACGCTCTTGTCGCCGAAGCCCAGCGCGATGCCGAACCGGCTCATGATCTGCAACACCGGATAGCGACTGCACACCAAATCGCTCATCCGTTCGTCCGAAGAATACCGAGATTTATACATTATTCATGAATTCGAAAATCAAAAGCTCTATTGAAAACGTTCAAATTTTCGCAGGTTTTCTTGCCTCGGCATAGCACGAACAAGTTCGCCTCTGCACTCGGCTTACGAAAACGTTCAAAAATAGGCACCTTTCGCGATGCCGGCAATACCTAAAAAGAGGGATTCGCCACAACGACCGGCCCAGAACACCCCGAACACACGGAACGCTCCGAATACTCGACGGTTCCGATTCCCATGCCTTTATCGCCGGGCGATGTCGACATAGGTCGTCTGGAGCATGGTTTTTCCGATCCGCACCAACCGCGGATCGGCACCGGGAAGCGCGCGGCCCGTCGTGGCGTCGAAGATCGCTTCGCCCGACGCGTCGACCACGCCGAAACCGTCGTTGAACGTATAGTAGGCGAACTTCGGGAGCGCCGGATCGAAGATGTCCTTGCTGTAGTCGAAATCGTCGTGCGCCACGCCCAACTGGCCCAACAACGTGGCGCACAGATCGATCTGCGAGGCATACTCCTCCACCGCGAGCGGGCTGCGGACGGCTCCGCCCGTCCAGATCATCGGAATGCGATGACGCAGCGGCTCGTTGTAGGCCAGCGTCGGGGGATAGGGCACGCCGTGATCGGCCACCAGCACCACCAGCAGATCGTCCCACGCCGGCGAGGCCTTCCACCGCTCGATCATGCGGCCCACGCACTCGTCGGCGAAAGCCGCGGCGTTGAGCATCCGATCCTCGAATTTGTCATAAGGCACGTCGAACGGCGGGTGGTTGCTCAAGGTGAGCAACCCGGCCAGGAAAGGTTCGTCGCCGGCACTCCAGGCGATCACCTGCTCGCCGAACCAGTCGCACATCACCCGGTCGTCGTAGCCCCAGTCGGAGGGCGCCGCGTCGAAATCGAAATCTTTCTGCCAGAACAACCGCTGCCACCCCGTGGCATACATGTAGGAGGCCTGGTTGGTGAAGTTGAGGTCGCCGCCATAGACGAACCGGGTCGCATAGCCCTCGCGGGCCAGCGAGCGGGCCACAGACGGCAGATCGCGGCTCTTGGCCGGAAGTTTCATGATCGACATGCGTGTCTGCGCAGGAAACCCGCTCAACACGGCCACCTCGCCGCGATCGGTGCGGAACGAATTGGCGAAGAAGTTCTCGAACCAGAGACCCTCGCGTTCGAGGCGTTGCATATGGGGCATGACGGGTTGGCCGTCGACCTCGGCATCCATGAGCGTGCGGGCGAAACTCTCCAAAACGACGATCACCACATTGGGTCGTTCGGTGCGCAACACGTGCGACGCAGGCGTCGTGCCGGGTTTGTTCCCGCGCAGCGCCTCGAATCGCCGCGCCCGGATCTCCTCGTCGAAGAACGGATATTCGGCGGCATAATCGGTACGGGCGCCCAGTGTAGAGAGGAACGAGAAGACGGGATCGACCGCCGCATGGTTGAGCAGCGTCTCGGAACTGAAACAGACTTTCGAGATATTGGCCACCGAAGCGCCCGTGCCGCCGCGAACGGCCAGAAAATCCAACCCGCCCAACAACAGCACGCCGACCGTGCCGGGCAACGCTACGCGCCACCCTACCCGATCGCCGTCGAACAGCCGCACGACACGGCTGTAGACCCAGATCATGCCGGCGGCATAGAGCGCACAGATCGCGGTTTGCCGCACGCCGAGCCAGAAATCGACGCTGGCCATCGCTTCGCGCGGATCGGAGAGGTAGATGAGCACCGTGGCGTCGATGCGGAAACCCCAATGCTCGTATAGCGCGAGGTCGACGGCGAAAATGATCGCCGTAACAACGGATACCGCTGCGAAATAACCCATGAATACCCGCCGCACGATCCGCGCGGGCAATGGCACCCACAACGACAACAGCACCGCGAGCACGGGCAGCGCCGTGACATATCCGGCGACGGTCATGTCGAGCGAAAGCCCGTGCCGCACGACCTGCCACCAGTCGGCGACTCCGAAACCCTGTCCCCAGGCATACCACGCCAGGAAAACGGGTTTCTGCACAGCCAGCAGTCCGACCGTCGCAACGAATACGGCGAGAAGAAAGAGAAATTTATGCTTAAAAAATTTCATTACTCAAATCTTCTCCCCATAAGCCAAATCGCCTGCATCGCCGATGCCAGGCACGATGTACGACCGTGAGGTCAGCTCCTCGTCGACGGCCGCCGCCCAGACGGTGGTGGTCTGCCGCGGCATGTTCTTCGTCACATAGTCGACGCCCTGTTCGCTCGCTATCACGGCCGCCACATGGGTATGAGCCGGCGTGCCGCCCCGTTCGCACAGAGCGTTGTAGGCCAGCACGAGCGACGAGCCCGTGGCCAGCATGGGGTCGACGAGC
>CAMWJM010000071.1 GCA_947174575.1 uncultured Alistipes sp.
ACGCTGGACGCGCCTCCCTCACATTATTTCTTTTTCATGGCGACCACCGAGAAGCACAAGATCATTCCCACGATCCTCTCGCGCTGCCAGATCTACGACTTCAACCGCATTCGCGTCGAGGACGCGGTCGAATACCTTAAATATATAGCTTCGTCCGAGGGAATCACGGCCGACGAGGAGTCGCTCAACCTCATCGCGCAGAAAGCCGACGGCGGCATGCGCGACGCCTTGTCGATGTTCGACAAGGCCGTGTCGTTCTGCGGCACGACGCTCGACTACCGCAATGTCGCCCAGACGCTCAACGTGCTGGACTACGACACCTATTTCGGCATCACCGAGATGCTGCTGGCCGGCGATTACGTGCAGGCGCTCGTCTCGTTCGACGAGGTGTTGGCCAAGGGCTTCTCGGGTCAGACCTTCATGTCGGGGCTGAACCGCCACCTGCGCGATCTGCTGATGGCGGCGCGGCCCGAGACGCTCCGACTCATCGAGATGACGGGGACGCTGCTCGAACGATACCGGACGCAGGCGGGCGCCTGCGAGGTCGGGTTTCTGTTCGGGGCCATTGCGGTGCTGACCGAACTCGACGGTAAGATACGGCAATCCTCCAACCAACGATTGCTCGTGGAACTGGGCCTGATGAAAATCGCGAGGCTCGGTCAAAAAAAAAATGACCCCCTGACCTATGCCGAGGAGGAGTATCCGCTTCCCGATTTGACCCCGGCGTCCCGGCCGTCGCCGGCCGCGGCTCCGGCATCTTCCGTGCAATCCGCATCGTCGGCTCCTGCACCCGAACCGACTCCGCAAGAGAAATCCGCTCCTGCAGCTGCTGCCGCGGCGACTTCGGGCGATTCGGTAGGTGCGGATTCTGCGGTTGCCCCTGCCCCCGATGAAACCCCGGAGCAGGAGGCCGAAACGCTGCGAGCTTTGCAACCGGCGCAGGAAGCTCCGAAACCGGCGGCGACGAAACCGGCGGCCGAAACTCCTGCGGCTCGGTCTTCGCGCAAACCGTTGATCTCGGGCACGTCGTTGGCCGATCTGCTCGCCGGGTCGGGCAGTGGGGCCGAGGAGTCGGACGAGGGCGAGCCGGAGGAGCGCATGGAGGATGCCGATTTCGATCCTGCGTGCGGCGAGAAGCTGGAGCGCGCCCGCGGGAAGATTCTGGAGTTGATCAAGGCCCGGCGTCCGCGCTTCGTGCCGGCGTTCGAGTTGATGACCTTCCGCGATAATGTGATCGCAGTGAGCGTACCGACGGCCGAGTTGCGCGAGGAGATTTTGCGCAACAAAACCGCGATGTTGCTGCGGATCGTCGAGCTGGCGGGTATTGAGGGGGCGATCGATCTGGAGGTGACGGTCGACGAGCGGATCCGGGCGGCGCGCCCGATCAAGCCGGAGGACAAGATGAAGTTCCTCACCGAGAAAAATCCGGCGGTGACGGAGCTGCGCAAAGCATTGGATTTGGAAATGGAATAGAGAAAAAGCGATTATATGGCAAAGAATTTTATCGAAGAACTCCAGTGGCGCGGCATGATCCACACGATCATGCCCGGAGCCGAGGAGCAGCTCAAGAAAGAGATGACGACGGCCTATTTGGGCATCGACCCCACGGCCGACTCGCTGCATATCGGCCACCTGGTGGGGGTGATGATCCTCAAACACTTCCAGTTGTGCGGCCACCGGCCGCTGGCCCTCGTGGGCGGCGCTACGGGCATGATCGGCGACCCTTCGGGCAAGTCGCAGGAACGCAACTTGTTGGACGAAAAGACGCTGCGGCACAATCAGGAGGCGATCAAGCGTCAGCTCTCCAAGCTGCTCGACTTCGAGTCCGACGCGCCCAACGCCGCCGTGATGGTCAACAACTACGACTGGATGAAAGACTTCTCGTTCTTGGACTTCATCCGCGACATCGGCAAGTGCATCACCGTCAACTACATGATGGCCAAAGATTCGGTCAAGAAGCGTTTCAACGGCGAGGGCGACGGCATGTCGTTCACGGAGTTCACCTACCAGCTCGTGCAGGGCTACGACTTCCTGCATCTCTACGAGACGATGAACTGCAAAATCCAGTTGGGCGGTGCCGACCAGTGGGGCAACATCACCACAGGTACCGAGTTGATACGCCGCAAGTTGGGCGCTGAGGCCGAGGCGTTCGCCATTACGTGCCCGCTCATTACCAAGGCCGACGGCACCAAGTTCGGCAAGACCGAGAGCGGCAATGTGTGGCTCGATGCGCGCTATACGTCGCCCTATAAGTTCTACCAGTTCTGGCTCAACGTCAGCGACGAGGATGCCAAGCGCTACATCAAGATCTTCACGCTTCTCGACCGCGAGACGATCGAGGCCCTCGTCGCCGAGCACGATGCCGCACCCCATTTGCGCGTGCTGCAGAAGCGTCTGGCCCAGGAGATCACCACCATGATCCATTCGCGTGAGGAGTATGAAAAGGCGGTCGAGGCATCGGCCATTCTCTTCGGCGGTGCTACGTCCGAGGCGCTGCACAAGCTCGACGAGCAGACCCTCCTGCAGGTTTTCGAGGGCGTGCCGCAGTTCCGCATCGCGCGGGCCGACTTGGGGGCGGCGTTCGTTGACCTGGCGGCCGAGAAGACGCAGATTTTCCCCTCCAAGGGTGAGTGCCGCAAGATGGTGCAGGGCGGCGGCGTGTCGCTCAACAAGGAGAAAGTGGCCGATCCGATGCGTGCGGTGACCGACGCCGATTTGATCGCCGGCAAATACCTGCTCGTGCAGAAAGGCAAGAAGAACTATTATCTGGTCATCGTCGAGTAGCATGGAGTATCGCATCACGCTGGAGCGCATGGAGTTCCATGCGCTGCACGGCTGTTATGAGTTGGAGCGCAAGGTGGGCAACCGCTTCACGGTCGACCTGACGATCACTGCCGAACTGGGCGACGTGGCGGCCGAGGATTGCGTCGAAAAGGCGGTGAACTATCTGACCGTCTACGAAATCGTCCGCGGGCAGATGCGCATCGCCCAGCATACGATCGAGCGCGTGGCGATGAACATCATCGACGCGCTCTATGCCGCTTTCCCGCAAATCCGCCACCTCGCCTGCACGGTCTCCAAGCTCGCGCCGCCGTTGGGCGGCAAAGTCGACCGCGTGAGCGTGACGCTGGAAAAGTAGAAAAGCGCCGAGGTCCGCAGTTGGAATCCGGCATGTCGCTCGGGCCGCTGCTACCTTGTGAGGGGCCTGCGGGCTATTCCCAGCAGAGGCCTGCAAAGTTCCGAAAAAGTGGGATTCATATAGGAATATAAAAATTCCGGCTGCATTATGCAGCCGGAATTTTTACGATCATGCCGAGCTGACCCGCTCGGGCATCGAACGGTTCTCTATGCCTTGCCGGCCGAACCGAGGACGTTTTCGCACTTGTGCTTGTAGAGCTTCTTCAACTCGTCGCGAGCCGGGCCGAGGTACTTGCGGGGGTCGAACTCGGCGGGCTGCTCCACGAAGACCGTGCGTACGGCGGCGGTCATGGCCAGACGGCCGTCGGAGTCGATGTTGATCTTGCAGACGGCGCTCTTGGCGGCCTCGCGCAGCTGCTCCTCGGGGATACCTACGGCATCTTTGAGCGCACCGCCGTGCGTGTTGATGATCTTCACATACTCCTGGGGTACCGACGACGAGCCGTGCAGCACGATGGGGAAGCCCGGGATACGCTTCTCGATCTCCTTGAGGATGTCGAAACGCAAGGGGGGCGGCACCAGAATGCCGTCGGCATTGCGGGTGCACTGCTCGGGCTTGAACTTGTTGGCGCCGTGCGACGTGCCGATCGAGATGGCCAGCGAGTCGACGCCGGTCTTCTTCACGAAATCCTCCACGTCGGCGGGGTCGGTGTAGTGCGAGTGCTCGGCAGCCACCTCGTCCTCGACGCCGGCCAGCACGCCCAGCTCGCCCTCGACCGTCACGTCGTGCTGGTGAGCGTATTCCACGACTTTCTTGGTCAGTGCCACGTTCTCATCGTAGGGCAGCGCCGAGCCGTCGATCATCACCGACGAGAAACCCATGTCGATGCAGTCCTTGCACAGTTCGAACGAGTTGCCGTGGTCGAGGTGCAGCACGATGGGGATGTTCTTGCCCAGCTCCTTGGCATACTCCACGGCGCCCTGTGCCATGTAGCGCAGCAGCGTCTGGTTGGCGTACTTGCGGGCGCCGGCCGACACCTGCAGAATCACGGGCGACGAAGCCTCGACGCACGCCTGGATGATGGCCTGCATCTGCTCCATGTTGTTGAAGTTGAAGGCCGGAATGGCGTAACCGCCCTCGATGGCCTTGGCGAACATTTCGCGGGTGTTCACCAGACCCAGTTCCTTGTAAGATACCATAAAATTATGATGTTTAATGAATCGTGTGCACTCAAAAACCGCACAAATTTAAGTAAATAATCTTAAAAACGGCGCTTTTCCCGTTCTTTTTGTGAAAAAAATAACAGCATCTTTCCGCAGGCTTCGGTCGTTCTGCCCCAAGCTGAAATAACATAGTTTGAGGTCAATATTGATATTCAAAAACTTTTGGTCGAAATTTGCGGCACGCAACAGCTGCGCAACTGTGTCGATTCCAGCAGCTGTTTTCTCGACATGGGCAGCCTGTAAATCGGCGACTGGCAAAAGGCGCTCGAATGGTTCCTGACCCAAGCAAAATAAACGATGCGTGGATTATCGAACGGCTACGGCGTCGATTTCGACTTGTGCACCCATCGGCAGGGCGACGACTTCGGAGCCATAGCCTTGTTCATCAAGCAGGAGTTGGAAACGAAATAGGAGTTTTCGAGTATCGGGGAGGCTTGCCGGAGCTTCCCCGATATTTTTTTCGAGAAACGGAACCGAGGTGTTGTTAATAAAATAACAAATCGGGCGCATTTGTTGCGCAATCCGGAGAGTTTTTTGTATTTTTGCGGGATCGAATGTCGCGGCGAGCGGATTGCGGCGTTCCGGGCGCCGCTCCTCGCGCTGCGGGGGCACCGGGCGGCGGTCGGTGCCGCAGGCCCGAATCCGAATCGAAAACGAAAATATAATAATATAGTTGTTGTTATGGCCGAATTCATCTACCAGGAGCCGTTCCCCGTGGGGGAGGACAAAACGCAGTACCGTCTGCTGACTAAAGACTATGTGAAAGTCGTCGAGTGCGACGGCCGTAAAATCCTCAAGGTCGACCCCGCGGGGTTGGAGCTGTTGTCCAAGGCGGCTTACAGCGACGTGTCGTTCTACCTGCGTGCCGCGCATCTGCAGAAGTTGCGCAACATCCTCGACGATCCCGAGGCTACCGACAACGACAAGTTCGTGGCCTACACCATGTTGCTCAACCAGTGCGTGGCCGCCGAGGGCGAGCTGCCCACCTGCCAGGACACCGGCACGGCGATCTGCATCGGCCACAAGGGCGAGGACGTCTATACCGGGGCCGACGATGCCGAGTGCATCGCCCGCGGCGTCTACGAAACCTACAAGGAGCGCAATCTGCGTTATTCGCAGGTCGTGCCGTTCTCGATGACCGACGAAAAGAATTCGGGTACCAATCTGCCCGCGCAGATCGACATCTACGGCGGCAAGCCCGGCATGGAGTACGAATTTCTCTTCATCACCAAGGGCGGCGGCTCGGCCAACAAGACGTTCCTCTACCAGCAGACCAAGGCGCTCCTGAACGAGGAGTCGCTCACGAAGTTCATCACCGAGCATATCAAGGATTTGGGCACTTCGGCCTGCCCGCCTTATCACCTGGCGATCTGCATCGGCGGCACTTCGGCCGAGATGTGTTTGTCGACGGTCAAGAAGGCGTCGGCCGGTTATCTCGACGAGCTGCCCACCTCGGGCAACGAGGGTGGCCGTTGCTTCCGCGACCTCGAATGGGAGGATAAGGTGTTGAAAATCTGCCAGCAGAGCGGTGTCGGCGCGCAGTTCGGCGGCAAATACCTCGTGCACGACGTGCGCGTGATCCGCGCGCCGCGCCATGCCGCTTCGTGTCCCGTGGCTATCGGCGTGAGCTGCTCGGCCGACCGCAACATCAAGGCCAAGATCACGCCCGAGGGCATCTTCCTGGAGGAGCTGGAGAAGAACCCGGCCCGCTTCCTGCCCGCCGAGGCTCCGGCCATGTCGCCCGCGGTGGATATCGATCTCGACGAGGGCATGGATAAGGTGCGCGAAATTTTGACCAAGTACCCTATAAAGACGCGTCTGAATCTTAAGGGGACGCTGATCGTCGCCCGCGACATCGCCCACGCCCGCATCAAGCAGATGCTCGACGAGGGCAAACCCATGCCCGACTATTTCAAGAAGCACCCGGTCTACTACGCCGGCCCGGCCAAGACGCCGGAGGGCATGGCATCGGGGTCGTTCGGGCCTACGACGGCCGGGCGCATGGATCCCTATGTCGATCTGTTCCAGAAACACGGCGGTTCGATGGTCATGGTCGCCAAGGGCAACCGCTCGCAGGAGGTGACCGACGCCTGCAAGGCCAACGGCGGCTTCTACCTCGGTTCGATCGGCGGCCCGGCCGCCATTCTGGCCAAGAATTCGATCAAGTCGGTCGAGGTCGTCGACTTCCCCGAGTTGGGTATGGAGGCCGTGCGCAAGATTTATGTGGAGAATTTCCCGGCTTTCATCATCGTCGACGACAAGGGCAACGACTTCTTCGCCGACTTCAAACATTGAAAGAGGTTCGTTCAGACAGCAATAGTATAGGAGTGTCAG
>CAMWJM010000072.1 GCA_947174575.1 uncultured Alistipes sp.
CATATTTGGGATTCCGTTTGCTTCCGTCGCACCGGAGGTCGTTTGGTAAATATAATCATAAATTGTATAACCAGCCTCATTCGAAGCTGAAAATCTCGCACTTCGGACGACGGGCGGCATATGCGCGGTCGGATTTTTGATCGGAAGTTGGGGCAGAACAGCCACAGACGGCACGGGTTGCCTGTTTAATTTTTTGCCTGCAGGCCGTCGTTTGGCAAAAAAAACGTATCTTTGTAAAAATGCAAACCGGGAAAGTAGACAAACGCCTGTTGGCGCCCGTTCTGGCGGGCTTCTTCATCATGGGATTCTGCGACATCGTGGCTCCGATCACGGACCGCATCGCAGCCGATTTTCCGGCCGCGCGGCAGGAGGCCGCGAACTTCCTGCCCACCATGGTTTTCCTGTGGTTCCTGCTTCTATCGGCACCCGTGGCGGCGCTGATGAACCGCATCGGCCGCAAGGCCACCGCCCTACTGGGCTACGCCTTCACCTGCGCGGGGCTGCTGGTGCCGTTCGTCGCCGGCGAGGGGTGCGCGCTGGGCTGGTACTTCGCCGGCTTCGGGCTGCTGGGCATCGGCAATACGATCGTGCAGGTGGCGATCAACCCGCTGCTGGCTACCCTCGTGCCGGGCGAGCGCATGACGAGCTACCTGACCGTGGGTCAGATTTTCCGCAACACCTCGCTGCTACTGCTCGCCCCCATCGTCACGGGGCTTGTCGCGGCCACGGGTTCATGGCGCTGGCTGCTGCCGATCTATGCGGCGCTGACCCTCCTCGGGGGCCTCTGGCTGCAGCTGACTTCGGTGCCCGAGCCGCCGAAAAACGGGCGGACGTTCGGACTTGCGGAGTCTTTCCGCCTGCTGCGCAACCCCGCCGTGCTGCTCTCGACGCTGGGCATCGCCTGCTTCATCGCCGCCGACGTGGGCATCGGGTTCCTCTCGGTGCGCCTGATCGACGCCCCCTCGTCGATCCTCACCACCACGGGGTTCTACGCCTGCCGCATCGTGGGCACGCTGGTCGGAGCCTGGGTGCTGGTGCGCTGCTCCGACGTGCGTTATCTGCGGTGGAACATGGCCGGGGCGCTGGCGCTCACCGCGCTGCTCCTCGTCGTGCGCAACGAAGCGGCGATCTACACGGCGATCGGGCTGCTGGGCTTCGCCATGGCCTGCGTCTTCGCCACGTTCTACGCCGCAGCGACCAAGGCCGAGCCGCAGCACGCCAACGGCGTGGCCGGACTGGCGATCATGGCCATCGCGGCCGGAGCGCTCTCGGGGCCGGTGTGCGGCGCCCTCATCCGCGCCATGGGCAGTCCCCGCATGGGCATGATCTTCGTGGCGGCCTGCATCGCCTACATGCTTTGGGCGGCATATAAAATGGAAAACTAAACCGTTTCGATCTATGTTTCGTAAACTTCTTTTTTCGTCGATTTTCATTGCGGCGGCCCTGACCGCCGCTGCGCAACCCATCAAGGTGGAATGGGGTGCCATAGCCGGCATCAACATCCCCGACTACACCACCAAGATGGACAAGACCGACATCAAGAACAAGCTCGGCTGGCAGGCCGGCATCGTCACCTCGCTCAAGATCGGTTGGTTCTCGGTCGATCCGCAGATCCTCTACGTCCGTCAGGGCCTGCGCATCCGGCCCGAAGGGGGCGATGAGATCAACCTCAAGTCCAATTCGATCGACATCCCCGTGCTGGCGACTTTCCGCCCGATCCGCTTCGTGCGCATCTTTGCCGGCCCGGTCTTCACAGTGCTCAACGACTGCAAGCACAAGACGGACGGAGACAAGGTCGACTTCGGCCGCGTGCGCCCCACGGTCTCCTATTCGGTGGGTGCGGGCGTCACGCTGTTCAAGCACATGCTCGTCGACCTGCGCTACAACGGCCAGTTCAAGGCCAAAACCGACGTGGTGCTGCCCGACGGCAGCCGCATGGACAAGTTGCGCACCTACAACGTGGCCTTGAGCGTGGGCTATCTGTTCTGACCCATGACGGAGAATGTCGGCAAAGAGATTGCGGTCGAAGGGGTCGATCCGCGCGAGCTGTACGGGCCGCAGAACGCCTACCTCGACCGCATCAAGACGCTGCATCCCGCGCTGAAGATCATCGCCCGCGGTTCGACGCTCAAGGTGCTGGGCGCCGAGGCCGAAACGGCGCGCTTCCGCAAACGCTTCGAGCAGTTCGCGGCCTACTATGCCAAATACGGACATGTCTCGGCGGAGGTCGTCGACCAATGCTTCTCCGCAGGCCTGCCCCGCGAGCAGGAACTCGACCGGGATGCGATCGTCTACGGCAACAACGGCAACGTCGTGCGCGCCCGCACGGTCAACCAGCAGCGGCTGGTCGAGTTGTACGACCGCAACGACCTGCTTTTCGCCGTGGGGCCGGCCGGTTCGGGCAAGACCTACACCGCCATCGCGCTGGCCGTCAGAGCCTTGAAAGAGCGTCAGGTACGGCGGATCATCCTCACGCGGCCGGCCGTCGAAGCGGGCGAGAAGCTAGGCTTCCTGCCCGGCGACATGAAAGAGAAACTCGATCCCTACCTCCAGCCGCTCTACGACGCACTCAACGACATGATCCCGCCCGCCCGGCTCACGAAACTCATGGAGGAGGGCGCCGTGCAGATCGCCCCGTTGGCCTACATGCGCGGCCGAACGCTGGACAACGCGTTCGTGATCCTCGACGAGGCGCAGAACACCACCCTCGCGCAAATCAAGATGTTCTTAACGCGCATGGGCGCCAATGCCCGCTTCATCGTCACGGGCGACGTCACGCAGATCGACCTGCCGCACCGCAGCGACAGCGGTCTGGTGCGGGCCATGGAGCTGCTGCGCCCGGTGAAAGGGATCGGCATCGTCGAATTCGACAAACGCGACATCGTACGCCACCCCTTGGTCAAGCAGATCGTCGATGCGTTCGACAAACACACGACGGCGAGCGACGAATGACAAAGAAACCTGCAAGCAACAAATCTATATCGTTATGGATAAAAACCTATCTGCTCTCAAACCGACGGCGGTCTGGAAACACTTCGCCGAGATTCTGCGCATTCCGCGCCCCTCGGGCCACGAAGAGAAAATCCGCGAATACGTGCTCGGCTTCGCCCGCTCGCTGGGGCTGGAATGTCGGGAAGACGCCGCGCACAACATCTACGTGCGCAAACCGGCTTCGCCCGGCATGGAAGACCGCAAAGGCGTCGTCCTGCAGGCCCACCTCGACATGGTGCCGCAGAAGAACAACGACAAGCGGTTCGACTTCACGACCGACCCGATCGACGCCTACATTGACGGACGCTGGGTCACGGCCGACGGCACGACCCTGGGGGCCGACAACGGCATCGGCGCCGCGGCGATCCTCGCCGTTCTGGAGGACGATACGCTGGTGCACGGCCCGCTGGAAGCCCTGTTCACGGCCACCGAGGAGACCGGCATGGACGGAGCTTTCGGCCTGCAGCCCGGCACCCTGCAGGGCGACATCCTGCTGAACCTCGACTCCGAGACCGAAGGCGAGCTGTATGTGGGCTGCGCCGGCGGTGTCGACGCCAACATCGCGTTCGCCTACACCGAGGCACCCGTGCCCGCAGGCGATTTCAAGGCGGCCCGACTCACAGTCAAAGGCCTCAAGGGCGGCCACTCGGGCATACAGATCGTCGCCCAGCGCGCCAACGCCAACAAGCTGCTGTTCCGCCTGCTCAACGCCCAGACCGACCGGCTGGGGCTGCTGCTCGCCTCGGTCGACGGCGGCGGTCTGCGCAATGCCATTCCGCGCGAATCCGAAGCTATAATCCTCATACCCGCAGCGAATTACACAGTTTTCACCGAAGCCGTGGCGGCCTATGAAAAGACCGTCGTCGCCGAGTTCGCCGGCATCGAAGATTCGATCGCGATCCGGCTCGAAGCGTGCGACGCGCCGCAGCGCATCGTCCCCGCCGACGTGGCGACCCGCCTGACCCGGGCCGTGGTGGGCTGCCCCGACGGCGTCATGCGCATGTCGACCTCCATGCCGGGGCTGGTGCAGACCTCGACCAATCTGGCTCGCGTGGTCTCCGACGGCTCGAAGATCGAGCTGCAATGCCTCCTGCGCAGCTCGATGCGCAGCGAGAAAGAGGCTTTGGGCGAAGCGATCGCCGCGGTATTCGCACTGGCGGGCGCCCAAACGGAGCTGACCGGCAGCTACGACGGCTGGAATCCCGACATGGCATCGCCGATCCTCAAAGCCATGACCGCTTCCTATGAACAGCTCTACGGCACGAAACCCGCCGTGACGGCGATCCACGCCGGGTTGGAATGCGGCATCATCGGCGGCACGCACCCCGGTCTGGACATGATTTCATTCGGCCCGACGATCTGCTACCCCCACTCGCCCGACGAGAAGGTCGAGATCGCCTCGGTGGCGCGTTTCTACGACTTCCTGGTGCGCACGCTGGCCCACATACCCCGAAAATAGAGGCCCGTGGAACAGCCCCGTACCAAATGGTTCGCGATCGTCAACCCGGTGGCGGGCGGCGGACGCGGACTCGACGACTTCCCGCAGATTTCCAAGCATCTGCGCGATGCGCACATCCTCTGCGAACCGGTCTTCACCGAGCATAAGTTCCACGCCACGGAGCTGACCGTGACGGCCGTGCGCGAGGGCTACCGCCACATCATCGTGGTGGGCGGCGACGGCACACTGCACGAAGCGGTCAACGGCCTTTTCATCCAGCAGGAGGTGCGGCCCGACGAGGTGCTGCTGGCCGTGATCGCCGTGGGCACGGGCAACGACTGGGTGCGCACGTTCGGCATCTCGAACCGCTATCACGAAGCCGTGGCCGCGATCCGCGAGGGTCTCTCGTTCCTGCAGGACGTGGGCGTGGTCTCCTACGAGGAGGCGCACTACCGCCAGACCCGCTACATCGCCAACGTGGCGGGCGCGGGATTCGACGCGCAGGTGATCCGCAAGCTCACCCACCTCAGGAACAAGGGCCGCCGAAGCCGCTGGCGCTACACGTGGTGCCTGATCCGCTCCTACTTCGGCTACAAGTCGACGGGGGTCAAGGTGTGGGTCGACGACCGGCTGGTCTACAACGATCTGCTGCTGTCGGTGGCCATCGGCATCTGCAAATACAACGGCGGCGGCATCCAGCAGCTGCCCGAGGCGGTGGCCGACGACGGCATGCTCGACCTGTCGCTGATTCGGCCCATCCACTTCTGGCACGTGCTTTTCCGCTTCCGCTATCTGTTCAACGGAGGCATCTACCGCATCCGCCACATCCTCCAGGAGCGCGGCAGTCGCATCCGCATCGAGTCGTCGCCCGAAGTATCGGTCGAAGCCGACGGCGAGCTGCTGGGCGAAACGCCGCTGGAGTTCGCCGTACGCCACAAGGCGATCCGCATCGTCGTAGGAGCCGAATTCTACAAGGCGCACACAGCGAAATAGCCGACTGCGAAATGCATTCGCAGTCGGCTATCCGCTATCGGCGGAGCAAAAGCGCTGAAGCGTTCCGCTCGTCGCTCTAATCGAACTCCACGACGTCGACCTCCGTCACTGTCCAGTCGAACAGATCGTTGGCGCACTGGCTTTCGAGCCGGCGGATGCGCGAATGGTCGGTCGTGTCGGCCAGCACGGCGTTGAAGAACTGCGTCATGGTCTGGTAGGCGCTGTTGACCTTATAGGCGAAGCAGTTGTAGAACTGGCGCTGCTGCTCGTGATCCAGCCCTGCAGGCAGCACGCCCTGCGCCACCAAATAGGGATAGGGGTAGATGTGACGCATGTTGCGTGCATCGGCGTTGAGTTCGTCGACGATTGCCGTCACGACCACCATGTCCACCGTGTCGTTGACACCCGGCATCTGGATGAACGTCGCATAGACCGGATAGGAGGTCTCCAGATCGGTAGCCACCCCGTCGGTGAAGATCACATACTCGTCGTCGGTCAGGTCGTCCAGATAAGCCATCCGGCGATAGTCGCGCAGCGCCTCGCGCATGGCCTTGCGTTCTTCGTGGTTCCATTGGCGGCGCGGCGAGCACCCCGTCGATCCTGCGACCGCCAGCGCGAACAAGGGCAGGAAGAGGAGAAATTTTTTCATGTTTACCTCGATTTTGGTTTTACTTTCCTGCCGTTCCGCAATCCGTGTGCCAAAAAACGCTATCTTTGCACTATGGACATCCTGGAATTCCGCGATTACTGCCTCTCGCTCCCGCTCACGGAGGAGAGCACCCCATTCGACGAAACGACGCTCGTCTACAAAATCGGAGGCAAGATGTATGCCTGCGCCGACATGACGGAGTTCGGGCATATCGCCGTGAAGTGCGACCCCGACGAAGCGCTGCGCCTGCGCGAACAGTATCCCGAAGTGAGCGCCGCCTGGCACTTCAACAAGCGGCATTGGAACGGCATCCGCACCGACGGCGACCTGCCCGACGCATTCCTGCGCGAACAAATCCGCAACTCCTACCTGCTGGTGCTGCGCACGAACGTGACGCCGAAAAAACTGCGCGACGAAATATCGGACTATGTGAAGCTGCACGGACTGCCCGAATAATTCGAAAGGCCCGAATAGCCCGAACAAAAAAGCGGCTCGCCCGCGGGGCGCGCCG
>CAMWJM010000073.1 GCA_947174575.1 uncultured Alistipes sp.
GTCGTACCGGTGCACACCAGCGGGTGCGAGGCCAGGATGCTGCAGTTCCAGTCGACCCATTCGGTCAGGTCGCGTTTCATGTTGTCGTGCGCTACGAGCGCCACCATTTTCTTTTTGTCCATAACTTCACTTCGGTTTCGGCTGCAAAGATAGCGCAAGCCGAGGGCAATGCCAAATTTATTTGGGCATTGCCGAGGCGCAGCCTATCTAAACTGAAGCGCCAGCTTCAGTAAAGTGCAAGCCGCAGCCTATCTAAACCGCAGCGCCTATAATAAGCTTTTGCTGCCGCAGCCTGCGGGGCACGTTTGCGGGCCTTTGCCGGGGAAGGCTGTAGCCCGCACGGCTCCGAAGAGCCGCGAATTCATATAAGTGTAGCCCTGCATTTTGTTGATATTGGGCCGTTGCTTTTTAAAACGTATACGTTGCCGTCGCTTGGAATGTCCGGCCGTAGAGATAGGTGTAGCGCGTCGCATGCGGACGCCAGGCTACCTGGTCGCCCGCCGTGATGCGGCGTATGCGCAGCGATTCATAGCCGTCGTAGGGCATATCGCGCCGGCCCGGCAGGTTGCGGATCGCGAGCGAGGCGGTCAGTTGTGTGCGGCCGATCCGGAAGGTCTTGAACAGCGAGCAGTCGGCCGTGAAAGCGTCGGGCAGGCGTTCCTGACGCATGAACAGTTCGAAATCTTCCGGCGTCGTGCCGCTTTGCCGCGCGATGCGGTCGGTGCGGCGCAGCGGGGCCGGCTCCACACGACGCAGGCCCGCATAACCCGCAGAGAGACGGAATCCCCAGCCTTTCGGCCCGAAGTAGGATGCTTCGGCACAGGCGGTCGCTTGGGGTGCGCCGCCCGCGTGGCAGCCGTCCATATGGCATCGGGCATCGAGGTCGATCGGGGTGTTGTCGGTGTCGGAGAGCACCGTCGCACGCGGGTCGCGGATGTAGATGTAGCGCCCGAGCGAGGCGGCCAGCGACAGACGCCAGCGGTAACCCGGACGGATCGTCGCCGCAGCCTCGATCCCATAGGCCAGCAGCCCGATTCCGGAGATCGCCAGGTCGCAGTATAGGCCTTGCAGGTCGTCGAAATAGCGGCGTGTCTCCAGGCCGTCGAAAGTCGCCGTGGCGAAAGCCGTGCATTGGAGATCTGCGATCCTGCCGGTCTGGCGGTAGTTCAGTTCGGTTGCATAGAAGCGTTCGGCCGCCGTTCGGTCGACGATCCGATTGTTGTAGAGCGGTTGGCAGAACAGCGTTGCGGGGTCGGGCGGGGTAGCGCCTGCCGCGGCGGCGATTTCGAGGTAGTTGCGCGGCGTGAAGGCCCAGCCGACCAGCCCCTTGAAACAATAGGTCGCCGTCGCGACGCGCCGGGAGCGTCCATAGGAGCGGTCGCCCGGAAATAGCTCCTTTTCCATACGTCCGTTGCGGCGAACGATGTTTTCGCCCGCTTCGATCGCACCGTCGGCTCGCAGCCGGTCGCTCCGATAGGAAACCCGCAGACGCACTCCCGCGTCGACCCGGGAGAGCACATAGTCGTAGCCGAAGCGGTCGCCGGGGCCGATTCGCCGCCCCGGGTGACGCAGGTCGTTTTCCAACCGGTTGCCGTAGGTGTCGTCGTCGACCAGATATTGGTCGATGTCGATCGCATATTGCGCGCCCAGCAAATCGCGCATCCGTTTGTAGTTGCGACTCGATCCGCGGCCCGCGTAGAGTCCATAATCCAATGTCAGCTGCGGGGCGAGCCGGCTGGTGAATGCGGCGTCCAGACGCAGGTCGCAGAGCCGTTCGACCCGATCTTCGAGCGCATAGACCGCCTGTCCGTCGGCCGCACGGTTGATCGCGATCAGGGCGTCCCAGTCGATCTGGGTGTAGCGGGGATCGTTCGAACGCCAGGCTTGTTCGGTCTCCGGATCGGCGGCGAAAGAGGGGAGATAGCGATAGTTGTCGGGCATCGGCGTGCGGGCGTCGTACCAGTTCAGCGAGCTGTATTTCCGAGTGCCGGCTTCGAGACTCAACGTCGCCGCGACCGTAGTCGCCGGGGACAAGATGCCGTGGTAAGCAACGGACGTCCACGGCACTGCTTCCCGTCTCACGCGCGAATTACGTACTTTGCCGTTCTGAAAGCCCCAGGCCGGGTTGTAGAGCCGGTCGCCCGTCAGCGCGAAGGCTTCTTCCGTCGAGGAGAGGCGTGTTCCGCGCATCGCCACCGGCACGAACAGCGTCCAGGCGAGCCGATGACGGTCGCCGAAACTCTTTTCGCTTCGCCAGCCTGCGGTCAGGGCGTTGGTGAACACGCCTTCGGCATAGAGGTCGCGCCCCGTGCGCAGGTCGATCGCCGCGGAGCAGTGCCAGCCGCTGAACCACTCGCCCGTGGCGGCGAATTTGGCGCCGACCAGGTAGTTGCGCCCCGAAAAACCGACCGAAGCCCGATAGGGTGCGAGCGGCGCATGATTCGAAAAGTCGAACCGCCGCAGACCGCCCGCCGTACCCGTCCGTTCGGGAGTCATGGCCAGGCCCGGAGCCGAGGTCTCGTCGGCCCCCAAGGTGCGCAGGATGCCGAAAGCGCGGTAGGGGATTTGGGCGCCGTCGACCGTGGCGATCTGTCTGTCGGACGTCTGTCCGCGGCGTCGCAGCGCCACTTGCGGCAGTGCGAAACGGGTGTGCGCGGCATAGAGATCGGCCGACTCCTGAATGGCCCGGTAGAAAAGCACCGAATCGGGCGAGAGCGGCAGAGCCGGTTCCTCGTATGGGGCGAAAGGGTAGTATTCGTCCTCGAAAGTTTGCGCCGTCGCCGTACATGCGAGCAGGCACAGAATGAAACACGCGCAACTTTTTGACATATCGTCGGGGCTTTTCGGCACATAAAGGTAACAATAAATCCGATTCGGCGGCACGTATGTGGTACGAATCTTGCGAGCGGGTAGGGCAGCAATGACCAACACTATTTTAGCGTGAAAACAATCTTTACTACATTCGCTTTTTCGCTCGCTCTGTGTGCCGTGGCTCCGGTTGCGGCCCAGATGCGGAGCGCTGCAACGGCACGTGCGGCCGATACCGTGGTGCTGTCGGAAACCACCGACGGCGACTATCTCGTGCGCCGGTCTATCGTCGAACGACAGGCCGACACCGACTATTCGGTGCGTTATCGCATCAATCTGGCGACGTTCAATGCCGCGCTCGGCGGCAACGACCGCGAACTCGACGAGCTGAACGCCTTCGTCGAAGGGGTGATGAAAGATTCGCTCACCAGGGTGAAGTCGATCGTCATCACGGGTTATGCTTCGCCCGACGGCCCGGCGACGTTCAACGAGCAGCTGGCGCGCAACCGTGCCCGCGATTTCCGCAACTATGTCGACAAGAAGTACGGTTTTTCGAAGAAGTTCAACGTCCGCACCTCCTCCGTAGCCGAGGACTGGGCGATGTGCCGCGAGTTGGTGGCCCAGTCCTCGATGCCCGAGAAGCAGGCGGTGCTGCGCATCATCGACGGCACCCAGTCGTCTGCCGAGAAAGAGTTGGCACTCAAGAAGATGCCTGCCGTGTGGGACTATATGGCGCAGCATATCCTGCCTCCGGTGCGTCGGGTCGCCATGACGATCGATTACGACGAGGGCAATCTTGTCGAGCAGCGGACGCGGATTCGCAAACCGGCTCCCGCCCCGGCGCCCAAACCGGCTCCGGCACCTATGGTGCAGCCCGTGGCGCTGGTCTACGAACAGCCGGTGGCCCAGCCGTGCCACTGCGCCGAGATCGAGGAGTCGATCACGGGTATCATCGTCGAAATGCCCGATCCCGATGCGGAACTCTATTCGGGCAGCTCCCGCGGAGTGCGCGAAGCGGCTCGCCGGGACATCCGCTATGGCCGTGAGGTAGCGGCCCGCGATTCGCGCGAGGCCGAGCGTATCGAGCGTCAGGCCGCGAAAGCCGAAAAGAAAATCGCCAAGAAGGAAGCCAAAGCGCTCAAGAAAGCCGACAAGGCCTCGGCGAAGATCGCCCGCGAAATGGGAAAGCGATAACCCCGAGCGTTTATTCGCCCCATTGCGAACGAATCCTTGCTGCCGAATGCGGCTCTTGGAGCCGTACGGGCTGCACGTTTCTGCGGCGTAAGTCTGCCGCATGCGCTGCGAGTTGCGGCGAGGGGCTGGATGGGCGGCCCGCTTCTGCGGCCGCGGCCTGCGAATATGCGCTGCGGCGACGGCTTTCGGTCTGAAATCCTTCGGTGCGAGGTGTCGGCAAATCCGGCACCTCTTTTTTTCGGACGGACGATTTGTTTGCTATTCCGAAAGGTTTTACTACCTTTGTCATCGGAAATTTCAAATACTGATGATATGGCTAACTTACGTTATCTGAAAAAAGAGATCGACTATCGTCTCGAAGAGGTCGTTTTCGACTGCGATATGGCGATGTGCTTCCAGCCCTCCAAGGAACAGGAGATTTTCGCCGTCATGCAGGAGGCTGTCGCTCTGCGCAACTCGCTTTTCATCAAGGCGATGAATCCCGCCGAGCCGCACAACAAGTCGCTCGTCCGCAAGCACTATGCAGCCTTGCGTGCCGAGATGACGGCCTCTTTCGAAGCGCTTTTCGCCAAGTTGAGCAAGGTCAACGGCGGCAAATAGTCGCGTCCCCGTCGGCAGCAGGGTAGCGCCCGGGCATTTTACGATCGGGTGCTCCGCAAGGCGACGCGAGGAACTTTCGTCGAAAGGATGACGCGCACGGTGGTTGTCCTTTCCTGCAAGTACGATCGGCGATTTTCGCAATTTTGTCGACGCGAATTTTAAATCCCCGTCTCTTTCGAGGCGGGGATTTTTGCGTTTATTCGTGCTCGCAGCAGCAGTCGCCCGGGTGATGCTCCAGCACCGTGTGGGGGATATGTCCGTGCGATAGTATCTGAATCGGACAGTCGTAATCGCGCAACTGCTCTTCGGTCAGGCGGTTCGAACGATGACGGTGTACCCGGCGATTGACGCAGACGATCTCTTTCACCACGCTCGTGATCGTGCCTATGTCGTGCGACACCATGACGATAGCCATGCGGTCGTTCAGCTCGCGGAGCAGTCGATAAAGTTCGTTCTCGAATTTGTTGTCCACGAAGTTGGCCGGTTCGTCGAGGATCAGCAGCCGCGGTTCGGCGATCACGGCCCGGCACAGGAGCGTACGTTGCAGTTGTCCGCCCGATATTTCGCCGATCGGACGGTGGGCCGTCGCGGCGATCCCCGCCATGTCGAGCAGCCCGAGCGCTTTTCGTCGGTCGGCAGCGGTGTAGCGTTTGCCGAATCCGCGGCTTCCTTGCAGCCCCGAGAGCACGGTTTCGAGCACCGAAATCGGGAACGACCGGTCGAAATCCGATCGTTGGGGCATATAGCCGATCAGACGCTCCTTGCCTCGGAAGAGTTCCGGCGCATAGTCGATCTTTCCCGTGTGGGGCACCAGACCCAAAATGGCTTTCGCAAGGGTTGTTTTTCCGCCTCCGTTGGGGCCGATCACCCCCAGAAAATCGTCGTCGGCGATCTCCAGATCGACGTCGCGGAGCGCTTCGTAGCCGTCGTAGTCGACTCCGACATGATGTAGTGTCAGCAGATTCATCGGTTCGTGAGGAGGTCGGTTATTTCGTCGATGTTGTCGATCGCATCTTCACGCAGCGGGTCGATCGCCACAGGGATCGCATCCATATCGCGGGCTGCGGTTTCCACCACCGATACGGGAAATTGCCTTTGATACAATATTTTACGAATTCCTCGCTCGCGGGCTTTTCGGATCAGGTCGCCCAGGCGGCGTGCCGACGGCTCCTTGCCTTCGGCTTCGATGGCGATCTGCTCCAGCCCGTAATCCCGGGCGTAGTAGGATAGGGCAGGGTGGTAGACGACGAAACTTTGCACCCCGTGTCGGGCCAGTTTTTCAGAAGTTCGGGCGTCGAGTTCCCGCAGCCGCTCCTGCAGTCGTTCGTAATTTCCCGTGTATTTCGTCGAATCGGGGTAGGCCTGTCGGATCGCTTCGTAGGCGTTGGCGGCCATGCGCTGCAACGCCCGCGGCGAAGTCCAAATATGCGGGTCGACGCCGTGCGCATGAGCATGCTTGGGGTGGTGGTGCGCACAGCTGCCCGCAATCGGTTCGATCCCGCGGCTCAAGTCCACGATGCGGTCGCTTCTGTCGAGCTTTTGCAGCAGGGCCTGTTCGAAGTCGATCAGCCCCACATTGAAAATCAACGATGCACGGGCCAGTTCCAAGTATTGCCGCGGCGTCGGTTCGTAGGTCTCCGGACTGGCTCCGGACGGCACGAGCACCCCGACCGTGAAATCGTCGCCCACGATTCCGCGGACGATCTCCTGCAGCGGTGCAATCGAAACATAGAGCATCGCCCTGTCGTTCTGCGGCCGTTCCGCACACGCCGCCATCAGGCTCGCCAGCAGGACAAACGCCGTCTTTATCTTTCTGTGTGTCATTTCAATAGGGTAGTGCCGTCTTCCGGTGTCTCCGCAAAGATACGGTTTTTTGCAGAAACGGACAATCCGCTGTCCGCACTTTCTCTCCACAGGGGTCTCCTAAACCCTTTTCGCACTATTTTTCAGCCCGACAAGCACTT
>CAMWJM010000074.1 GCA_947174575.1 uncultured Alistipes sp.
GCCGTGCAGGCCGGCCCGATCCGTCTAATCGACAACATCCGCATCCGATAATGAAATTCCAGATCGAAGTCATCAAATCGAAGATCCACCGCGTGACGGTCACCCAGGCCGACCTGAACTACGTGGGCAGCATCACCATCGACGAAGCGCTTTTAGAGGCGGCCAACATCATCGAAGGCGAGAAAGTCCAGATCATGGACATCGACAACGGCGAACGCTTCGAGACCTATGTCATCAAAGGCCCGCGCGAAAGCGGCTGCATCTGCCTGAACGGCGCTGCGGCCCGCAAGGTGCAGGTGGGCGACGTGGTGATCATCGCGTCGTATGCGTCGATGGACTTCGAAGAAGCCAAGCGATTCCGGCCGTGGATCGTATTCCCCGACACGGCGACCAACCGATTGATTAAATAATCTGCCGTGGACGTACTGCTGGCTCTGCTCGCCCTCGTACTGTCGGGGCTCGGCATCGTAGGCTGCATCGTGCCGGTGCTGCCGGGCGTGGTGTTGAGCTATGCGGGGCTGCTCTGCGCCTGGGGCGCCTCCTACTCGCAGATTTCGGGCACGACGCTCTGGCTCTGGCTGGCGCTCACGGCAGCGGTTTCGGTGGCCGACTACTTCCTGCCGGCCTGGATGACGCGCCGCTTCGGCGGCTCGCGCGCCGGGGCCATAGGCGCCACGATCGGAGTATTCGCCGGATTCATCTTCTTTCCGCCCTGGGGCATAGTCGTCGGCCCGATCGCGGGAGCGATAGCCGGAGAACTGCTCCACGACAGCTCCGATTCGGCGAAAGCCGTCCGTGTGGGCTTCGGCTCGTTCCTGGCGTTCATCGTGGGCACGGGTCTCAAGCTCACAGCATGTCTCTACATGCTGGTGCTGGTACTCGCCGACATCTGGGCACCGCTCAAAGAGTGGGGCGCGACGATCTTCTGATACCCGACACACATCCTAACGTAATCGCCGACCTTGTGAAAGGTCGGCGATTAACATATAAATACGCCCATACCCGGAGCGCTTTCGACACGGTCTTGACCGCCCGGTTCAGTATCTGTAGTGGTCGGTCTTGAACGGGCCGTCGACCGACACGCCGATGTAATCGGCCTGCTTGGGAGTCAAGTGCGTCAACTCGACGCCCAAATTGTCCAGATGAAGCCGGGCGACCTCCTCGTCGAGGTGCTTGGGCAAGCGGTAGACGCCGACCTCCAAAGGCTTCTGCCACAATTCGATCTGCGCCAGACACTGGTTGGTGAACGAGTTGGACATGACGAACGACGGATGCCCCGTGGCGCACCCGAGGTTGACCAGACGCCCCTCGGCCAGAATGAAGATCGAATGGCCGTCGGCGAACGTATACTTGTCGACCTGGGGCTTGATGTTGGTTTTCGCGGCACCCGACTTTTCGAGGCGCGCCATTTGGATTTCGTTGTCGAAATGACCGATGTTGCAGACGATCGCCTGGTCGCGCATGCGCTCCATGTGCTCCAGAGTGATGATGTCGCAATTGCCCGTGCAGGTCACGAAGATGTTGCCCTCGGCCAGCGCGCTTTCGACGGTCTTGACCTCGAAACCCTCCATAGCGGCCTGCAAGGCGCATATGGGGTCGATTTCCGTGACGATGACCCGCGCTCCGTACGAGCGCATCGAGCGAGCGCAGCCCTTGCCCACGTCACCATAGCCGCACACGACCGCCACCTTGCCGGCGATCATCACGTCGGTGGCGCGCTTGATGCCGTCGGCCAGCGATTCGCGGCAGCCGTAGAGGTTGTCGAACTTCGACTTGGTGCACGAATCGTTGACGTTGATCGCCGGCACGAGCAATTCGCCCTCCTCCAGCATGCGGTAGAGCCGGTGCACGCCGGTGGTGGTCTCCTCGCTCACGCCGCGCCACTCGGCCACGGTGCGGTGCCACTTGTCGCCGTCCTCGGACAGCAGCTGCCGCAGCGTGTCGAGGATCACCTCCTCCTCGTAGGACGAGGGAGCGACGTCGAGCGTCGAAGCGTCGTTCTCGGCCTTATAACCCTTGTGGATCAACAACGTGGCATCGCCGCCGTCGTCGACGATCAACTGCGGCCCCTTGCCGCCGGGAAACGAGAGCGCCATGGCGGTGCACCACCAGTATTCGGGCAGCGTCTCGCCTTTCCATGCGAAGACCGGCACGCCGGCAGCAGCGATCGCGGCGGCGGCATGATCCTGCGTCGAGAAGATGTTGCACGAGCACCAGCGCACCTCGGCGCCCAGCTCCACCAGCGTCTCGATCAGAACGGCGGTCTGGATGGTCATGTGCAACGACCCCATGACGCGCACCCCTTTCAGCGGTTTCTGCGGGCCGTATTTGCGCCGCACGGCCATAAGACCGGGCATTTCGAACTCGGAAATCTCGATCTCCTTGCGACCCCATTCGGCCAGCGACATGTCGGCGACCTTGTAGGGCAAAGTAGTGTCCAAAAACATAACGAAGCTATTTTTTATTGTCTCCTTGTCTCTCTCGATCTGCTCGCGCAGCTCCCCGACGGAGGCGAAATGCCGCTCGTCACGGATTTTCCGCACCAACTCCACGACCAGACGCTGCCCGTAGAGCGAACCCTCGAACCCGAAGATGTGGGTTTCGAGACGCCGCACCCCGCCGCCTACCGAAGGATTGCACCCCAGGTTGGACATGGCCTCGTACCACACGCCGCCGACCTCGGCCCGCGAAGCATAGACCCCGTCCTCGGCACGCGACACCCCGTCGACGGCGAGGTTGGCGGTCGGGAACCCCAACTGCCGCCCGAGCTGCCGCCCAGGCTCGACCACCCCTTCGAAACGCACCGGCTTCATCAGATTTTATCGGTCAGACGCCGCACCAACGCGAACTGGGAGAAGAACTCCTTGGCGAAGACGCGCAACACGGTATACGAAGGAATGGCCAGCAGCATACCCAGAATCCCGGCGAACGAGCCGGCCACGAGGATAACCAAAAAGATTTCGAGCGGATGAGCCTTGACCCGCTCGGAATAGAGCGCGGGTTGCAGGACGAAATCATCCAACCCCTTGAGCACCAGCAGCACCACGGCGATGACGATCGCCGTATGGCCGACGGTCATTCCCTCGATGGGCGTCAGAACTCCCACGAGCACGGCGATCACGCCCCCGATCAACGGGCCGGCATAGGGCACGACATTCATCACGCCCATGACCAGACCGATGAAAAAGGCGTCGGCGGCTTGCATGCCGAAGAGCATCATCGCCGCCGAGACGGCGAACAGCAACAACAGACTCTCGGCGAGGATGCCGGTGAAATAACGCCCGAGCAGCACGGTCACGGAGTCCAGCGCCCGGGTGATGTTGTCGCGATAGCGCTCGGGAAAGAGCGCCGTGACCATGGTATAGAAAAGGTCGTCCTCCTTGAGAAAAAAGAACGTGATGAACGAAACGGAAAAGACGGCGATCACCGACGAAAAGACCATGCCGACGACCGACGAGAACAACGAATTGAGCGAATCGAAGTCGACGAGCCGCCGCAACGCTGCGGTCAGCTCCTCGGACAAGGAAAACGAACTCTCGGGCAGTGCGAACAACTGCTGCACATCGTGCTGCATCCGAGCGACGGGGTCGCCGATGCTGCTGACGACGGCGCCGAAGTCGACGCCGGCCAACTGGTTGATCTTGTGGAAAACCAGCGGCACGAACAACGCGCACAACACGGCGACGACCGTCCAGATGACGCCCAGCGTGAGCAGTGCGGCGATCGAGCGCGGCACGCGCCACCCGCGCACCCGCAAGGCTGCAAGGCGCTTGACCAAGGGACGCCCCACGACGGCCAGCACCGCCGAGACGAGGATGTAGACGACGATCGCCGAGAAATACCACACCAAAAAGAGCACCGCCGCGACGACGAGCGCCCCGACAAGAAATTTCAGCACGGTTTGCGAGGTCGCGATCATGCCTCCGCTTTTTTGGGCAACCGTGCGATAGGGGTCTGCGAGCCGACCGTGGGGTCGCCCAGTTCGACCAGCAATTCGCTATCCTTGGGGACGAGCACGTCGACCCGCGAACCGAACTTGATGAATCCGCAGGGGCTGTTCTGCTCGACGGCCTTCCCCTCCTCCATGTAAGAGACGATGCGGCGGGCTATGAGACCCGCGACCTGTCGGAAGAGGACTTTATGCCCCGAAGCCATGCGCACGACCGTAGTAGTGCGCTCGTTCTCGGTCGAGGACTTGGGATGCCACGCCACCAGAAAGCGGCCCGGATGATACTTGTAGTACTCCACCTCACCGCCCACGGGCACCCAGTTCATGTGGACATTGGTGATGGACATGAAAATCGAAATCTGCAACATCTCCTCGTGCAGATATTCGTTCTCCCGCACGACCTCGGTCACCACGACCCGCCCGTCGCAGGGGGCGAAGACCAAATCGGCATCGTGGATGCGCACGCGCCGCGGCTCGCGGAAAAAGGCTACGATGAAGAACCAGAACAGCAGCAGGAACCCGGTGCTGGCCCAGATGAGCGTGGTGTTCGAATCGCTGACCAGCAACCAGTAGAACAACCACCAGATCAGCGCGCAGCCCAAGCCCGAGAAACAGATGATCTTGTAACCCTCCTTATTTATTTTCATGGGTAGTCGGAATTTGCAGTTACATCACGAAAAGCATATACACGAAGACGAAAGGCGCCGAGAGCAGCAAGGCGTCGAAGCGGTCGAGCACGCCCCCGTGCCCGGGAATCGAGCGGCCCGAATCCTTGACCCCGGCAGCCCGCTTGAACATCGACTCGGCCAGATCGCCCAGCACGCCGGCTATGGCGGCGACCAGCGCCAGACCACCCCAGACACAGAGGCTGTCGTCCAGCAACCGGGCGGCGATAACCCCGGCTGCGATGGCCCCCGCGAGACCGCCGAAAAAGCCCTCCCACGACTTCTTGGGCGACAACCGCTCGCAGAGCCGATGCTTCCCGAACGCCATGCCCACCAGGTAGGCGAAAACGTCGTTGGCCCAGATGATGCAGAGGTAGGCGATGACGATCCAGGGATTCCACGCCCAGTCGGCGCTGCCGATCAAAGGCACATAGCACAGCAACGACACGGGCAGCGCGACATAGCAGATGCCCGCCAAAGTGGTGCCCACAGCGGCGATGGGATCGGCATTCTTGCGGAACAGCTCGCAGACGAACATGCCGCAAACCGACAGCAGCAAAAACGCCAGGCCCGCGCCGAACCAATGCCGGGCGCTGCCCAGAATGAGGATATCCTCCGAAACGAAAGCGAAATTCGACAGCAAGAGCACCAGCCCGGCGATCGTACCGATCACCCGCTGCGGCCGTGCGCCGCATGCCGCGGCCAAGGCATAGAATTCGGCGAGGCCGCCCACGAGCAACAGCGCGAGCAAAGCGCCGAAACTCCATTGCGACCACAGAGTCGCGCCCACGACGAGCACGACCAGCACCAAGCCGCTCAACGTGCGCACTACAAGATTTTTCATTTTATCATTCATCGGTTCGAGTCAGGTCGGGGTTCAAACGGGATTCATTCGGCAGGAGGCGTCTGTCCGGATTTGCGCGGACGTCGCGCGCCCTCGGGTTTCTCGGCCGCAGCACGCCGCCGGGTCGGTTTTGCGGCGGTATCCGCCGCAGCCTTGCGGGACGACGGCTTGCGAGCAGCAGCAGTCGCAGACCGCTTGCGGGTAGCGCCGGCGGCAGTCGATCGCCCGACTTTCGGAGACTTCGAAGTCTTCGAGGATTTAGCCAGTTTTTCGACCTCTGCGGACTGCACCGTTCCCCGCGGCTTCCTGCCGCGTTTCGGGGCAGCGGCTTTTTCCGCCGCTTCGCGCTCGATATCTTTCTTGCGCTTGCCGAAAATACGCTCGACATCCTCGGTGAAGACCACCTCGCGCGCGAGCAACAGCTCGGCCAGCTCCTTCAGCCCTGCGGCATGCGTGCGCAACACCTCCTCGGCCATGGCATAGGCCCGGTCGACGAGCGAGCGAGCCTCGGTGTCGATCCGTTGGGCCGTCAATTCGGAATAGGGCTTGGTGAGCGCCATATCGCTCTGGCCGGTCGAGTCGTAGAACGAGAGGTTGCCGACCTGCTCGCTCATGCCGTAATAGGCGACCATCGCATAGGCCTGCTTGGTGGCCCGCTCCAGGTCGTTGAGCGCTCCGGTGGAGAGCTGCCCGAACGCAAGCTGCTCCGAGACGCGTCCGCCGAGCGTGGCGGCCAGCTCGTCCATCAACTGCTCGCGCGTGGTGATCTGCCGCTCCTCGGGCAGATACCAAGCAGCACCCAGCGCCTTGCCGCGCGGGATGATCGTGACCTTGATGAGCGGACTGGCGTTTTCCAAAATCCAGCTCACCGTCGCATGCCCCGCCTCGTGGTAGGCGATCACGCGCTTCTCGCTGTCGGTGATGATCTTGTTCTTGCGTTCCAGACCGCCGACGATGCGGTCGATAGCGGCCAGGAAATCCTCCTTGGCGATATGCTTCTT
>CAMWJM010000075.1 GCA_947174575.1 uncultured Alistipes sp.
TTGTCGTGGGCGCGGTGATGTGTTTAAGAGAGAGCTCCTACTACGATCCGGAGCGGAAACATGTGGAGAACGAAGTATTCGCCCGGGCCAATGCCCAGAAATTAGGCGACGTGGCCCATTCGATGACTCTGCACGGCGGATTGCTCTGGGTCGTGGTGAACAATTCGGGCGCGATCTTCGCCATAGACCCCGGTACATTCCGAGAAGTCGGGAGAATCACGGGCTTCACCTCGCCGCGCTACATCCACTTTTTGAACGACGAAAAAGCCTACGTCACCCAAATATGGGATCCGCGCATCGGCATCGTCGATCCCAAGACTTACCGGATCACGGGGTATGTCGAGACGGACATGGACTACGAATCCGGATCTACGGAGCAGCTGGTGCAGTATGGCAAATATGTCTTCACGAATTGCTGGTCGTACCAGAACCGTATTCTGAAAATCGACACCGAGACGGACGCAGTAGTCGGCGAATTAGTCGTGGGCATCCAGCCCGCGTCGCTGGTAATGGACTGCAACAATAAGATGTGGACAATTACCGACGGCGGTTACGAGGGTTCGCCCCATGGTCACGAAGCCCCCTCGCTCTACCGCATCGACGCCGAGACATTCGCTATCGAGCAGCGATTCGAATTCCCATTCGACGCCCACCCCTCGGAGCTGCAGCTCAACGGCTCGAAAGACCGAATCTACTGGCTCGACGACTCGGTGTGGTGCATGAATGTCACGGACGAGAGCATGCCGGAACGGCCGTTCCTCGAAACAGCGGGCACACGCTGTTACAGCCTGACGATCAATCCTGTGAATAGCGATATCTACGTCGCCGATGCGATCGACTATGTGCAAAACGGCATTGTGCTGCGCTATTCGGCCGCAGGCGAACTGCTCGACCGGTTCGGCGTGGGCGTAACGCCGGGAGCATTCTGCTGGAGATAACACAAAATAGATTCATGGCAGACAACTATCTGGAAAAGAAGATGGAGGAGTATCGGGCACGCACCGCGGAACGTCCCCGCCCCACTGCGACACTCTACCGGCTCCTGCTGAAGAACCGCAGCCACAGAGGCTACGACACGCATTTCGAGGTGCGGGCCGACCAGCTCCGCAAGATCATCGAGGTGAACACCTGCATCCCCTCGGCCCGCAACCAGCAGGTGCTGCGATTCCGTCCGGTACTGGCCGACGAGGCAGTCGCTGTGCTACCCCACATCCGTTTGGGCGGCGCCCTGCCCGAGCAGCATCTGCCCCTGCCGGGCACGGAACCCAATGCGTTCATCATCGTCTGCTCGACGGTCGCCGAAGACCGCTATGTAGACATCGACCTGGGTATCTCGGTGCAGAGCATGCTGCTACGGGCAGTGGAAATGGGGTTGAATGGCATCTGCATCGGGGCATTCGACAAGCCGAAGATCGTGGAAGCATTCGATCTGAAAGAGGAACCCCTGCTCATTCTGGCGATCGGCAAAGGAATCGAACGGATCGAATTGACGGAGATCGGCGCCCGCGACAGCCACGCCTACTATCGGGAAAACGGGGTGCACTATGTGCCCAAGCTCCGAATCGAAGAGTTGATCATCGAATAATCACACGAATCGCCGAACACCGAGTGCCGAGCAGAATTCGTTGAAACGAGCCGGCATGAAAAATAAATCTTATGCGGCGTCCCTATGAGGTCGCTGTTGTTTCCGGTATGGATACGGATTCCGGAATAAGTTACCCGGATTACGGATTGTGGGGCGAACGGCTGGAATAACCGTTCGAAAGCCATATATTTGTACGACAGAACAACCATTCAACTCTATAGCCATGAAAAAATTAGGTATTTCACTCGTTTCGCTGCTCCTCGCGCTGGGCGCAGGCTGCAACGGTCGGACCACGGCACCCGAATCGGCGACTCCCGTCGTATACATGACGCGCGACATCTCGCCCGCGGGACTCGACGCTGTCTACGAAGCGTTGGGCCGCAAGGCCGAAGGCCGGGTCGCCGTGAAGATTTCGACGGGCGAGCCGGGCGGCAACCACTATCTGAAACCCGCCCTGATCGGCGATTTGGTGAAGAAGGTCGGGGGCACGATCGTCGAATGCAACACGGCCTACGGCGGCGGACGCGCCGCAACGGCCGACCACCTGAAAGCCGCCGAGGCTCATGGATTCACGGCCATAGCCCCCGTGGACATCATGGATGCCGAGGGCGAGACGGCGCTTCCCGTGACGGGCGGCAAGCACCTGAAAAAGGATTTCGTAGGGTCGCACTTCCCCGACTACGACTTCACGATCGTCCTTTCCCACTTCAAGGGCCACGCGATGGGCGGTTTCGGCGGTGCGCTCAAGAACATTTCGATCGGCATCGCCTCGTCGGCGGGCAAAGCATGGATCCACACGGCCGGCAAGACCAAAACCGATCTGTGGAACAATCTGCCCGAGCAGGATGCGTTCCTCGAATCGATGGCCGAGGCGGCGAAGGCCGTAGCCGACCATTGCGGTGAAAAGATTCTCTACATCAACGTGATGAACAACCTTTCGGTCGACTGCGATTGCGACGCGCACCCCGCAGCGCCGCAGATGAGCGACATCGGAATTCTGGCATCGCTCGATCCGGTAGCGCTGGATCAGGCGTGCGTCGACCTGGTCTACGCGTCGGAAGACCCCGGCAAAGTGCACCTGATCGAACGCATGGAATCGCGCCACGGCATCCGCACCGTGGAGCACGCTGCAGCCATAGGCGTGGGCAGCCGCGAATATACGCTCGTATCGTTGGACGAAAAACCGGCCGACCGATGAAATACCGTTCGCTGGGCCGCACGGGTCTGGAAGTAAGCACCGTAGCGCTGGGATGCGAGGGGTTCGTGGGGATGAGCGCCGAGCAGCTGCGCGCGGAACTCGACTTCGCCCGGCAGGCCGGCATCAACTTCATCGACCTCTACGCCTCCAATCCCGACTTGCGTTCCAATCTGGGGTCTGCGTTGGCCGGACGGCGCGAACAATTCGTCATCCAAGGCCACATATGCTCCGTATGGGAAAACGGGCAGTATCTGCGTACGCGCGACCTGCAGAAGACCGAAGCGGCGTTCGAAGACCTGCTGACGCGCTTGGGGACGGACTATGTGGACATAGGCATGATCCACTATGTCGACCAGGAAGCGGATTTCCGCCGCGTGTTCGACGGCGAAATCATCCGCTATGTCCGCCGCCTCAAGCAGGAGGGCCGCATCCGCCACATCGGTTTGAGCAGCCACAACCCCGCCGTGGCCCGCATGGCGGTGGAGACGGGAGAAATCGACGTACTGATGTTCTCGATCAACCCCTGCTACGACCTGCAACCGCCCGGCGAGGATGTTGATGCGCTGTGGGCCGACGAAAGCTACGACCATGCCCTGCAGAACATCGATCCCCAGCGCGAACGGCTCTATGAACTCTGTGCCCGCGAGGGCGTGGGCATCGACGTGATGAAGGTCTACGGCGGCGGCGATCTGTTGAGCGACGAACGCTCGCCGTTCGGCCGTGCGCTGACGCCCGTGCAATGTATCGACTACGCGCTCTCGCGCCCCGGCGTGGCGGCCGTGATGGTGGGCAGCCGCTCGCAGCAGGAGATGCGGGCCGCACTCGACTGGTGCACGGCATCGGAGGCCGAAAAGGACTATGCGTCGGTCATATCGCGACTCGAAAAATTCACTTGGCACGGTCATTGCATGTACTGCGGACATTGTGCGCCCTGCACCGCGGGCATCGACATCGCATCGGTGAACAAATTCCGCAATCTGTGTCCCGACCGGGGCGAGATACCGGAAACCGTGCGCGAACACTACGGTGCCTTGCAGCATCATGCCTCGGAATGCGTGGCCTGCGGCGCCTGCAAAAGCCGCTGCCCGTTCGGGGTGGAGATCATAGCCTCCATGCGCCGGGCAGCCGACAAATTCGGATATTGAAAAACGAACAGACTTATGAAAACCCTGATGAAACCCCTTGCTTTGATGATGACTCTGACGACCCTCGCGGCCGCCGACGAAACGTTCGGTGCTCAACCCGCTGCGGGCAAAAAAGCGCTGGTCGTCTATTTCTCGCACAGCGGCAACACGCGCGTCGTGGCGGAACAGATCGCTCGCGCAGCAGGTGCCGACATACTTGAGATCGTGCCCGAAAAGTCCTACCCCACAGCCTATAACGCCGTAGTCGATCAGGCCAAGAAAGAGATCGAAGCCGGATACCGTCCGGCGATCGCGACGCCGATTCCCGACCTCGCGTCGTACGACACGGTGTTCGTAGGTTCGCCCTGCTGGTGGTACACCATCGCGCCTCCCGTGGCGACGTTCCTGGAGGGATGCGACCTACGCGGCAAGACCGTGGCGCCGTTCATGACCCACGAAGGCAGCCGCATGGGCCACAGCGTGGACGACATACGCAAGCTCTGCCCGGCGTCGACCGTGACCGAAGGGCTGCCCGTACGCGGCGGCTCGGTAGCCGGAGCGGCGCCCGAGGTGGAGAAATGGTTGACGAAAATCGGCTTGAAATAAGATGTCGCACCCCTCGACCGACCTGCAGCACCGGCAGTTGATCGACCGGCTCCACGCCGAGCGATGTTCGTGCGTGATCGGCAACGGTGGGCAGACGCGGCTGTTCCGCGAACGCGGCGTCGCCGACCTCTATCGCCTGCTGACTGAGGAACCGGCCCTGCTCGACGGCGCATTCGTCGCCGACAAGGTGGTGGGCAAAGGCGCGGCGGCCCTGATGATCCTGGGCGGCGTGAAAGAGGTGTATGCCGACACGATAAGCACCCCGGCGCTCGAACTCCTGACGGCACGAGGCGTACGCACGACGTATGCGCTCGAAGTGCCGCACATCGTCGACCGCACGCAGACCGACTGGTGTCCCGTGGAGAAGCTGTGCCGCGACTGCCACACGGCGGAAGAGTGTCTGGAACCGATACGCGACTTCATCGAGCATATTCGACCGACCTCTTGATACGACATGAAAAAAGCACTGTTTCCCGTAGCCTTGCTGCTCGCCGCGCCGACATGGGCCGCACGCCCTGCCGAAGCGCATCCGACGCCTGAAAACGAACCGCCCCACCCGATCGACAGCGTGGTGGTGACCGGTTCGCGCCACCGGATCGACATCCGCCACCTGCCGATGACCGTCTCGACGATCGATCGCCCGACGATCGAACGCAGTCGCCAGCAGTCGCTGCTGCCGATACTCGCCGAGCAGGTGCCGGGTCTTTTCGCCACGAGCCGCGGCCTGATGGGCTACAGCGTCTCGACCGGTGCGGCCGGACAGATGTCGCTGCGCGGCATAGGCGGCGCGCCGCAGGCCGGACTGCCCACCACGGGGTTGATGGTGTTGATCGACGGCCACCCGCAATATATGGGTTTGATGGGCCACCCGATCGCCGACGCCTACCAGTCGATGATGACCGAACGCGTGGAAGTGCTGCGCGGCCCGGCGTCGGTGCTCTACGGCTCGAACGCAATGGGCGGCGTCATCAACATCGTGACCCGCAAAATGCGCGAAGAGGGGGTGAAAACGGGCATCCACGTCGGCTACGGCTCCTACAACACGCTGCAGACCGAGGCGACGAACCGCGTGAAAGCGGGCCGCTTCACGAGTGTGGTGACCGGTTCGTACGACCGCACCGACGGCCACCGCCCCCGCATGGGATTCGAGCAATACGGCGGCTATGCGAAATTCGGATACGAGATCGCCGCAGCCTGGCGAGTCGCCGCCGACGTCAACCTGACGCATTTCAACGCCTCGAACCCGGGGAGCGTGACGGCGCCGGTACTGGACAACGATACCCATGTCACGCGCGGCATGACTTCGGTGGCGTTCGAAAACGAATACGAACGCACTTCGGGCGCCTTGAGCTTCTTCTACAACTGGGGGCGCCACAAGATCGACGACGGGTATTCGCCCGGACAGGAGCCGCTCGACTACCGGTTCCATTCGCGCGACGACATGCTGGGCATCTCATGGTACCAGAGCGCCCGCCTCTTCGAGGGCAACCGGGTGACGCTGGGTTTCGACTGGTTCCGCTTCGGCGGCCGGGCATGGAATCGGCCCCTCGACGGTTCGGCGCGCTCGATGCTGGCAGACAAGACGATGCACGAAGTGGCCGCCTATGTGGATTTCCGGCAAACGATCGCCTCGTGGCTGACGCTCGACGCCGGAGTACGCATCGACCGCCACTCGCACGTGGGCGTCGAATGGGTGCCGCAGGCAGGCGTTTCGCTGCTGCCGTCGCCCGATTCGGAGATCAAGCTCTCGGCTTCGAAAGGGTTTCGCTACCCCACCATTCGCGAAATGTACATGTTCCCGCCGCAGAATCCCGATCTGAAACCCGAGCGGCTGTGGAGCTACGAAATCGCCTGGTCGCAGCGGCTGCTGGAGGGGCGCGTCTCCTAC